>NZ_LOHE01000104.1 GCF_001559865.1 Abyssisolibacter fermentans | reverse complement strand
TTCAATAGGCTTCCATGATGATATTATCCTAGCAAGATGGGTTAGAACCTTCATAGGAAACACAGAAAACTTACCATCAACAGTAGATAAACAAAGAGTAAAAAAATCAGTACAGCATTGGTATGGAGAGTACTATCTCCCAAATGATGTATATGCATGTGAGCCAAAATTTGATGTAATAGAATACGCAAGAACACACAATGGAATAGATTTCAAAGAAGACTTTTGGCTGAGAAAAGGATTTATAATAGTGAACTTTGATATAAGAACAGTAAAAAATAAAGATTTTGAAAACCCAGTACTAAGCTACAGAGATACACAAAATTGCAACATGTGGCAGGTAGAAGGCTTTAATACAAAAAAATGCGGATTTGATCTAAGAACACGAAAGAATAGCATAGAATTCAAACTAGAATACGGAGACATAGTACTCTACAGAGCAGACGAAAAAGCATCAGATGACTACGAGGTAATGGGAACTCATTAAATATTAACATTTAAAAAGTCAAATGAAATGTCGTCGATTCCAATAATGAAAAAATAATGGGTCGGCGACATAAGGTATATGAGGAATAGATTTTAATAATGATAGAAACATCAACCTAATTTTGACAAAAACTATAGATTGTGCTAAAATTATAATGTCGCAAATTATATAAATGCATCAAAATATTGACAAATAAATATCAAAAAATAATATAATTAAATAAAATTTTTATTATCTAAATATTCGCATATAAATATTTTAATGCTTTTTAAAACGAATGTTTGTGTAAATATCAGGATTTAAAAGAATTAATAAGTAAAACTAAAAATAAAAATGTCCGGATGTATTAAATAGTAAGAAATGATGTAAGTATTGAAAAATCAATGATTATAAGCAAAATTGAACTGATTGACAAAAAAATATCAGTCATGCGGACGAAAATTGAACAAATGTGATTATAATTAGTGTTAGAAGCAATTGGATACTATTGCAAATGTGTATTTTTCAGGGTAATATAAATTAATCTG
>NZ_LOHE01000103.1 GCF_001559865.1 Abyssisolibacter fermentans | reverse complement strand
AAATTGAACAGTGCTTCGCCTAAAAATTTTGTAAATGCTTAAAATACAAGGCATTAAATTTTTCATGGATACGAAGCGTACAAACGTACGTGAGTAGTCATGAGAAATTTAATAACGCAGTAGTTTAACATTTTACTCCTTAGAAAGGAGGTGATCCAGCCGCACCTTCCGATACGGCTACCTTGTTACGACTTCACCCTAGTCATTAATCCTACCTTCGACATCTGCCTCCAAAAGGTTAGCTCGATGGCTTCGGGTATTACCAACTCCCATGGTGTGACGGGCGGTGTGTACAAGGCCCGGGAACGCATTCACCGCGACATTCTGATTCGCGATTACTAGCAACTCCAACTTCATGTAGGCGAGTTGCAGCCTACAATCCGAACTGAGATCGGCTTATTGGGATTCGCTCCCCCTCGCGGGTTGGCTGCCCATTGTACCGACCATTGTAGCACGTGTGTAGCCCAGATCATAAGGGGCATGATGATTTGACGTCATCCCCACCTTCCTCCGGTTTGTCACCGGCAGTCCCTCTAGAGTGCCCAGCATTACCTGATGGCAACTAAAGGCAAGGGTTGCGCTCGTTGCGGGACTTAACCCAACATCTCACGACACGAGCTGACGACAACCATGCACCACCTGTCTCCTCAGTCCCCGAAGGGAAAGTCTTATCTCTAAGACGGTCCGAGGGATGTCAAGACCTGGTAAGGTTCTTCGCGTTGCGTCGAATTAAACCACATGCTCCGCTGCTTGTGCGGGCCCCCGTCAATTCCTTTGAGTTTCAGTCTTGCGACCGTACTCCCCAGGCGGAGTGCTTAATGCGTTAGCTGCGGCACCGAAGCCTGTCGACTCCGACACCTAGCACTCATCGTTTACGGCGTGGACTACCAGGGTATCTAATCCTGTTCGCTCCCCACGCTTTCGTGCCTCAGCGTCAGTTACAGTCCAGAGAGTCGCCTTCGCCACTGGTGTTCCTCCTAATATCTACGCATTTCACCGCTACACTAGGAATTCCACTCTCCTCTCCTGCACTCAAGCCTTGTAGTTTCAAATGCTCACATCGGTTGAGCCGATGGATTTCACATCTGACTTACTAGGCCGCCTACGCACCCTTTACGCCCAATAATTCCGGACAACGCTCGCCCCCTACGTATTACCGCGGCTGCTGGCACGTAGTTAGCCGGGGCTTCCTCCTATGGTACCGTCATTATTCTTCCCATAGGACAGAGCTTTACGATTCGAAAACCTTCATCGCTCACGCGGCGTCGCTGCATCAGGGTTTCCCCCATTGTGCAATATTCCCCACTGCTGCCTCCCGTAGGAGTCTGGACCGTGTCTCAGTTCCAGTGTGGCCGTTCACCCTCTCAGGCCGGCTACCCATCGTCGCCTTGGTAAGCTATTACCTTACCAACTAGCTAATGGGACGCGGGACCATCTTATGCCACTTAAGCACTTTGACTCATGTATCATGCGATACTAGAGTTTTATAAGGTATTAATCCCAGTTTCCCGAGGCTATCCCTTTGCATAAGGTAGGTTTCCCACGCGTTACTCACCCGTCCGCCGCTTTCCTTTAACTAAATCCTCCGAAGATTCATTAATTAAATTCTCGCTCGACTTGCATGTGTTAGGCGCGCCGCCAGCGTTCGTCCTGAGCCAGGATCAAACTCTCAAATAAAAAATTTATTGTTTAATCAAAATTGACTCTTTGATTTAATTGCTTGGCTTTGCACTGTTCAATTTTCAAAGTCCA
>NZ_LOHE01000102.1 GCF_001559865.1 Abyssisolibacter fermentans | reverse complement strand
AGATGCCTATATTTTTCTGATTATATAAAGATGAAAAAATATAGTCATCAATGTCGTGGTCAAAAAATGTCATGTAGCTTCTAAACAACTTAATGGTTTGATTTTTTTAGGGTTAGGCGTTGTGAGTACGAAGTTATCACATGTTGGTGATTCATCACCAAATGGAAGGGGCACGAATCTGAGAATCTTTGTTGTTCCTGTAAAGAAGCAATTTTTTTATTTTATAAAAGCGTCGATAAAATTACTTCTTAAAAGTCACCTGCAAAGAAACCTCAGATTGAGCCCTAGTGGATTTATTGGTTGAATAGTTGTTATAGCATTTATTTGAGGTTTGAAAAGATAGTGTTTAGTAAATTATAGTTAGATATGCTTGAAAATTGGTCCTTTTATTATAAAACTTGACTCATCAAATCTTCAAAAAATTACAACAGATGGTTGATAGACATGTTTTAATAAAGAAAATAGTCAAAATAAATATATAGATAAGAGATATCAATATTAATGTGGCGTAGGCAGATTATTGTTCTTTCTCATTGAAAATAAATTTTAAAATAAAAATAAGTTTTAATTAACTTGTATACATTAACTATTATTGAATAAAAATAAATAATAAGTTAATAATTTATTTGAAAGGGGAAAAACTGAGAAAGGAATGAATAGCATATGCATGTCAACAAAGTAGAAATATGTGGAGTAAATACTTCCGAATTAAATGTCCTTACGAATAAGGAAATGAGAAAGTTATTTGATAGAATATATCAAGGCGACTTAAGTGCTAGAGAAGAATTTATACAAGGAAATTTGAGATTAGTACTTAGCGTAATACAAAGATTTAATAAAAGAGGAGAAAATGTTGACGATTTATTCCAGGTTGGTTGTATAGGTTTAATTAAAGCAATAGATAATTTTGATTTAAGTCAAAATGTTAAATTTTCAACTTATGCTGTTCCTATGATAATTGGTGAAATTAGAAGATATCTAAGAGATAATAATTCTATAAGAGTAAGTAGGTCATTAAGAGATATTGCATATAAAGCTTTACAAATAAGGGATCAATTAATAAATAAAAAATCAAAAGAGCCAACAGTATCTGAAATAGCAAAAGTTTTAGATATACCTAAAGAAGATGTTGTTTTTGCTTTAGATGCTATCCAAGATCCTATATCATTATTCGAACCAATATTTCATGATGGTGGTGATGCTATTTATGTAATGGATCAAGTTAGCGATGATAAAAATGATGATTCTGTATGGCTTGAAGGAATTGCTTTAAGAGAAAGCATGAGACAGCTTAATGATAGAGAGAAATTAATACTTAATTTAAGGTTTTATGAAGGAAAAACTCAAATGGAGGTTGCCTCAGAGATAGGGATATCTCAGGCTCAAGTATCAAGATTAGAAAAAAATGCTTTAAGACATATGAGGAAGTTAATGTAAAAAATAAAAATTATAACCAGAAAAAGCTTGAGAGCTAATTATAATATTATTAGATTTCAAGCTTTATTAATTTATATTAGGATACACGTGAGAAATTAAGCACCAAATAGAATGAAAACGACTTTAGCGACAAAAACAATCATTTAATAAATTAAATATTTCAATTTTATACAGCTTACTAGTCAAAGCTGTATACGTAAGAACTAAATGTATTTTTTTAAGAAAATAATTATTAATATTTTGTACTAACTTACAGCATTATTAAATAAATATATATTAGGACGAAATATTATTATTATAGTTAATTGTTTACTCACATGTAACTATGAGTAGTGTCAGTTTATTTGAGTAAAAAGGTTAAAAAAAGTATAAGAAGGTGGATTAATGATAAGAATATCTGAATTAAGAGATAAGGAAATAATAAATATTAAGGATGGTACAAGAGTGGGTATGATTTCGGATTTAGAGATAAATTTAGAGAAAGGTATTGTTGAAGCACTAATACTTCCTATGCAAGGTAGTTTTCTTGGTTTATTCAGTAGAGGTAAAGGTTATTACATAAATTGGAGCAAAATAGTTAAAATAGGTATTGATGTTGTACTTATTGATTATGACCCTGTAAAAGATTCATATGTTGATAGAAATATGTCAACTACATAATTGACAGATGAGTATGTTTTTAGTTATAGTTAATATATAACCTCTACAATAAAGATAAGGAGGGTTTTATGTGAAATGTCCATACTGTGATTATAATGAAACAAAAGTAATCGATTCTAGGCCTACTGTTGAAGGACAGGCTATTAGAAGAAGAAGAGAGTGTATAAATTGTAACAGTAGATTTACTACATATGAAAGAATTGAGGAAATACCTATCATAGTTGTAAAAAAAGATGGTACTAGGCAAACTTTTAATAGGAATAAGCTATTAAATGGAATTATTAAGGCATGTGAAAAAAGACCAGTTTCAATAAAAACAATGGAAGGAATTATTGATGAAATTGAAAAGAATTTAAATAATATGTTTGAAAAGGAGATAACTACTAAGCGCATTGGTGAAATGGTTATGAATAGTTTAAAAAATGTTGATGAGGTATCGTATGTTAGATTTGCATCAGTTTATAGACAGTTCAAAGATATAAATACTTTTATGGATGAGCTTAAGAAGATTTTAAATGAAAAATAAAAGAACTCAAATAGAGTTCTTTTCATATTTAAGCAGAGGTAGATTAAGAAATACTAAGTTTGAATTAAAATCAAGAATATATACGAGGTGATAATTGTGAATCATAATAATTTTATACTGAGAGAGAAAAATGGTTTAAAATATTATACTATAGAATCTTTTGATAAATACAATATAAAGCATATGTTTACCACAAGAGTTGGAGGTTGTAGTAAGGGAGCGTATTCAAGCTTAAATATGGGTATTGGTATTGCTGAAGATATAAATGCTGTAATAAAAAATAATGATAGAGTTTTAGAAATTTTTAATACTGATAAAAACAACTTATACATTTCAAAGCAGGTTCATGGTGATAATATTATTGCAGTTGATAATTTAAATAATGATGATTATACTATTCTTAGAGAGAAAGGCGTAGATGGGTTGGTAACAGATGCCAAAAACAAACTCTTGTGTTGCTATTTTGCAGATTGTGTTCCTTTGTTTTTTTTAGATCCTAGTAAGATGGTTGTTGGAGTTGCTCATGCAGGTTGGAGAGGTACAGTAAATGGTATAGCAGGTAAAATGATTGATGTTATGAAAGAAAAATATAATTCTAATGCAAGTGACATATTAGTAGGAATAGGACCATCAATAGGACCATGCTGCTTTGAAGTTAAAGAGGATGTTTTTGATGTATTTGCAAAAAAAATTCAAAACATAAGCGAAATTTCAAAACAAATCACATCTGATAAATGGCTAATAGATCTGTGGAAGGTAAATAAAATATTATTAAAGGAAAAAGGTGTTCTGGATAGAAATATAACAATAAGTAGTATATGTACATTTTGTAATGAAGATTTATTATATTCTTATAGAAGGGATAAAGGCAAAACAGGTAGAATGGCAGCTTTAATAAGATTATAACAAGGCAATGTGCATATCACCCGCCTTGTTGAAACGGTGTGTTGCAATACTACGTAATTACTTCTGTTGTTATAAACATATACTAATTATCTAGGAGGTTTTATTATGCATAAGGTATTAATAGTGGAAGATGAAGAACATATAGCAGAGTTAATTAAATATAATTTAGAGATTAAAGGTTTTGATACTTCATTAGCTATTGATGGATACGAAGCTACAGAAAAAGCAAATTTACTTGTTCCACATTTGATTTTATTAGACATAATGTTGCCAAAGAGAGATGGTATAGAGGTATGTAAAATGCTAAAGACTAATAATAAAACTAAAGATATACCTATTATAATGCTTACGGCAAAAAGTGAAGAATTAGATAAAGTTTTAGGACTTGAAATAGGAGCGGATGATTATATAACAAAGCCTTTTAGTGTACGTGAATTGTTAGCTAGAATAAAGGCAGTGTTGAGAAGATCTTATAAAGATGAAGAACAGGTAGAAACTCTGATTAAGTTTGGAGATATAGTCATTGATATAGAAAAACATACAGTAGTTAAAGATGGAAAAATTATAGAACTTACATTAAAAGAATTTAAGTTATTAAAGATTTTAGCTGAAAACAAAGGAAAAGTACTTTCAAGGAATTTTCTACTTGATGAAGTATGGGGTTATGATTATTTTGGTGAAACTAGAACAGTTGATGTTCATATAAGACATTTAAGAAAAAAAATAGGCGATAATATGGGAATAATAGAAACCGTACGAGGAGTAGGATATAAAATAAAATAATTGATTGTATTTCCAAAAGGAGAACAACATGCAAAGAAGGTTATTTGTAGCGTTAGTAGTCGCGGTTTTAATAGCAGTTATAATAACAGGGTCTTTGATTATGAGTTTGTTAAGAATTAATTATTTAAACGATCTTGAAGATAAACTTTTAACAAATTCAAAATTAATTAGATATAATATTGATGAAAATTATAATATAACTGATTTTGATAGATTGGCCAAGAACTATTCAAAAGAGATAAATACAAGGATTTCATTTATTGACAAGCAGGGTTGGCTTATAGGAGATTCTGAAGTTAATATTGAAATTGCAGAAAATCACTTTAATCGTGAAGAAGTTAAAATAGCATTACAAGGCAGGATAGCTACTGCTAAAAGATACAGCAAATCTTTAGATAAAAATATGTTTTATGTAGCAATTCCTTATAATAATCAAATAGCTGTTATTAGATTATCAGTACCATTAACATATGCAACTGAATATTATAGAGATATTTTTAAATATATATTGATATCAATTGGTTTTGGAACAATTGTAGCAATATTTTTAGGATATAGATATATATATAGTATAACAAATCCAATAAAACAACTTACATCTGCTACAAAAAGCATTGCAAAGGGAAACTATGGTGAAAAGGTTTATTATACTAGTCATGATGAAATAGGTATGTTAGCCAATAGCTTTAATATTATGAGTAAGAAGTTATATGATAACATAGAAGAATTAAAGGAAAATAGTACAAAAACTAAAGCAATATTAAAAAGTATGATAAATGGTATCATCGCCATAAATAATAATAATAATATAATATTTATTAATCCTACTGCTGAAAAGATGTTTGGACTTGTAGAAGAAGATGTAAGAAATAAATCTATTTTAGATATTTTGAGTGATGAAGAACTAAAAAATGAAATTAAAGAACTGTTAGAGTCAAATATAACATCAAAAATAGAAATAGAAGTATATAATCCATATAAGGTATTAAGTGTTTATACAAATATTATTGTATTAGATAATGATCCTACCAGAAAAATAGGTGTTGTTATAAGTTTTCAAGATATAACAGATATGAGAAAACTTGAAATAATGAGAAAAGATTTTGTTGCTAATGTTTCACATGAACTAAAAACACCATTAACTTCAATTCAAGGTTTCATTGAAACACTTAAGAATGGAGAAATAAAAGATGAAAAAGTTAGGAATAGGTTTTTAGATATTATAGATATTGAATCAAAAAGATTGACAGCATTGATAAAAGACTTATTAATATTATCCGATATAGAAAATAAGCATCAAATGGTATCAATGCAAAACATAAATATTAGAAAATGTATTGTAGATTTAATAGAAATGTTTGAAAAAATAGCTAGTAAAAAGAATATAAAAATAAAAGAAAAAATAAGTGGTGGTTTACCTAGTATATATGGCAATATAAGCTGGTTTAAACAAATAATTATAAATTTAATAGATAACAGTATTAAATATACACCTTCTGGAGGCAAAATAGAAATAATTGGATATGAGATTGATGATAAGATTCATATTAGGGTTAAAGACACTGGCATAGGAATATCAAAAGAACACATATCTAGATTGTTTGAGAGATTTTACAGAGTTGATAAAGCAAGATCAAGAAAAATAGGTGGTACAGGATTAGGTCTTGCCATTGTAAAACATATAGTTATAGCATTTAAAGGTGAAATAAAAGTTAAAAGTGAAGTAAACAAAGGTACAGAATTTGAAGTTATTATTCCTGTTAACAGCGATAATTTATATAAAAGTGGGATTGAGGAATGAGAATATGAGGAATGAAAAGCTTATATATAAGACACTGCAAGAAATTTTGCACCATATAAATATTGGAATACATGTAATAGATAAAAATGGGATTACAATTATGTACAATGAAGCTATGGTTAAACTTGAAGGAATTGAAAGGAAAGAGGTTTTGAATAAGCCGATTCTAGATATATTTCCTAGTTTAGATGAAGATTCAAGTACTTTAATAACTGCTATGAAAATAGGTAGAGTAATAGAGCAGAGAAAACAAACGTATTTAAATTATAAGGGCAAGAGTATTACAACTATAAATACAACTATACCGTTATTTGATGAGGATGAGAGACTTGGAGCTGTTGAAATTGCAGAAGATGTTACAAAAATCAAAGAACTATCAGAACAAGTTATAGACCTTCAACATCAATTGATAAAGAAAAAAATTATTGGAGAAAAGCACTCAAAAAGACTATATGATTTCGATGATATAATTGGTAGTAGTGATGCTATAAAGAAGGCTATACAATTAGCAAGAAAGGCAGCACAGACATCTTCGAGCGTGTTGATTTATGGGGAAACAGGTACAGGTAAAGAGCTTTTTTCACAAAGCATACATAATGCCAGTATTAGAAAAAATAAGCCCTTTATAGCTCAAAACTGCGCTGCGCTTCCTGAAGCTTTGCTAGAGGGTATTTTGTTTGGTACATCAAAAGGTGGTTTTACTGGAGCAATAGATAGACCTGGATTATTTGAACAAGCAAATGGAGGTACACTATTGCTAGATGAGATAAATTCTATGGGAATGACACTTCAAAGTAAGCTTTTAAGAGCACTACAAGAAGGATGTATTCGAAGAGTTGGTGGTTTAAAGGATATAGGTATTGATGTTAAAATTATTGCTACATTGAATGAAAGCCCAAATCAAGCAATATTAGATGGAAGGCTAAGGAAAGATTTGTATTATAGAATTGGTGTAATGTCAATTGAAATACCAGAACTAAGTTATAGAAAAGGTGATATAAAGCTATTAAGTGACTATTTTATAAGAAAATATAATAAAATGTTTAGCAAAGACGTATGGATGTTATCAGAAAACATGTCGAATGTCTTTAAGTCATATGAATGGCCAGGAAATGTAAGAGAACTACAAAATAAAATAGAGGGTGCAATGAATTTAATATCTGAGGATGAACATGTTTTAAAAAAAGAATTCTTTAATAATTTTGAAGACATACATATAGGCAGTAAAAAATCTGATGATTTACATGAAGAACTTTATAAGCTTATAGACGAAAAAAAATCGTTGACTACTGTTATGTCTGATATTGAAAAAGAAATAATAATAACTAAGTTAAGAGAAACTAATTACAACATATCAAGGTCAGCTAGAGATTTGAATATAAAAAGACAAACTCTACAACATAAGCTAAAAAAATATAATATAAACCCAGATTATTCATAGAAAATTATGAGCAGTGAACTAAAATCTATGATTTTATGTGAATCGCTTACTCCTATGAAGGAACGGAACAGGAGATTCATTAATAAGTATTCTTTCTGATAAAAGATGTCCATTAAATGGCGGGCGTACCAACTCGGTATGCCTTCGAATTTACTGGAATCTTTTAATTCAAAATTATACAGCATACTATTCAAAGTTATATGAATAATCAGGGATAATTTTTTACTATACAAGGAGTAATAAGAATATGAAAAAAAATGTTGGAACCATGCCTTACCTAAGGCATGAAAAAACTAAATT
>NZ_LOHE01000101.1 GCF_001559865.1 Abyssisolibacter fermentans | reverse complement strand
TTTAATTATACAACTTAGCATGAAAAAATAAGCCTACTTCTTTGACAGGCTTATTTTTTATAAAAAGATTTGCTTACGGCAAGTCATTATTTCACAATAATGTGAATTAAATTCAAATATAATTAGAAGCTAATTGTAGTACCGCTCAAGCCCTGCATGGCAAGGGGCGCCTTTTCAAGAGATGCGATAATAGCATGTCTCCCTTTCTTGGATTTTGCAAAGCTGATAGCTGCTTCAACCTTAGGAAGCATACTACCAGGAGCAAAATGCCCCTTGCTTGCCAATTTTTGAGCCTGCTCAACTGTTATATCGGTAAGCTGTTCCTCATTGGGTTTACCAAAATTGATAGCAACACGATCAACTGCTGTAAGAATAATGAGGTAATCCGCCTCTATAAGCTCAGCTAGCTTAGCAGAAGCAAAATCTTTGTCAATTACGGCCGAAATACCCTCATAGTCCCCGTTTTCGTTTTTGATTACCGGGATACCGCCACCGCCACAAGCAATAACGATAAACTCATGGTTAAGAAGATTTAAAATAGAGTCCTTTTCAACTATGTCAAGAGGCTTCGGAGATGCTACCATTTGACGATAACCTCTGCCTGCGTCCTCACGGTATACAACAGTTGGATCCTCTGCCATCAGGCGCTTTGCTTCATCTTCATTGTAGAAGCCACCGATTGGTTTTGTCGGGTTCTTAAAAGCAGGATCGTTAGAATCAACCTCCATTTGGGTTATAACCGTTGCAACATGCCACGGCATACCTACTCTTTTAAGCTCCTTCTTGATACCCTTTTGCAGATGATAGCCAATATATCCCTGGCTCATGGCACTACATTCGGGCAATGCAAACTTTGCAATTTTGTCGTTATTTTCTGCAGCAGTGTCTAGACCGAGCTGAATCATTCCTACTTGCGGTCCGTTACCGTGACTTATGATTATTTCATGTCCTTGTGAGATAAGTCCTACAAGTGAGGGGGTAGCGGCATCAATGCATGCTTGCTGTTCTACGGGAGTTTTACCTAAAGCATTTCCGCCGAGAGCTATAACTATTCTTGACATGTATATTCACTCCTTTATTTTTTTATCAGCATTTGGCCGATATAGAAATTAAATCAATTGCGTACTGCAAGGTATATTAATACAGCACGCAATTTACATTTATGTGTTTAATTATCGAAATTACGTCAGAAGTCAAATTAAAGAGCGATAAGTGCATCGTAAAGGTCTTTTTTAGCCAAATCTTGAGCTTTTCCATCAATTGGCTTTTCCATCAACTTTAAGAAATAAACAAGGATACCTCTCATAGCTGTAAGTCTATTTTCAGCCTCGTCAAATACGATAGAACATTCAGCGTCAATAACGTTAGTGTTAACTTCTTCACCTCTGGAAGCAGGCAGACAGTGCATAAATTTAATATGTGGAGATGCTTTTGCAATCATCTCAGCATCAACCTGATATTTAGGATAGAAGATAGCCATTCTTTCTTCTTCTGAAAGCTCTGCGTCATAAAGACCGTACCAAACGTCTGTATAAACAAAATCTGCATCTTTCATAGCCTCATCTTCGTTTTCTGTAATCATGACCGTACCACCAGAAACTTTGCAGTTAGCTTCTGCAATTTTGATGTGTTCATCTCTAAGTTGGTAACCTTTAGGGCCAAAGTGTACAAAGTTCATACCCATTTTAGTTGTAATCATCATAAGAGAAACACAAACCTGTGTAGCATCGCCAACGAATACTACTTTACAATTTTCAAGTTTTTTGCCTACTGGAAGATGCTCTATCATTGTGCAAAGGTCACCAAGTTCCTGTGTTGGGTGGTTGTAATCAGACATAGCATTGATTACAGGAATAGTAGCGTTATTAGCAAGATCAACAACAGATTTATGTCTGTCAACACGAGCCATAATAATATCAACAAGTCTAGAGAGGACACAGCTTGTATCTTCAATTGTTTCATGCCCGCCAAGTTGAATTTGACCGGGAGCAAGGTACTGTGCGTGACCGCCGAGCTGCTCCATTGCTGTTTCAAATGATACACGTGTACGTGTAGAGGACTGCTGAAAAATCATACCTAGAGTCTTATTCTTAAGAAGAGGTGGGTAGTAGCCTGCCTTAACGCACTTCTTAAGTGCAAGAGAAAGGTTTACGATTTTCATAAGTTCTTCCTTAGTAAAATCAGTAGTGTCGATAAAGTTTCTGTTTGTCATTTTATAAATCCTCCTTGTGGAATGTGTATTTAGATTGATAAATGTAACTATTAATCTTTATATTCTAATGAATATTCTTGCTCATGAATAATAGTTATACTATTATTCATGAATGGAGTTTACTCCTAGAGAAAAACACGTTAAAATTGGATGCATATCCATATAATCTATATTTTATTGTACACTTGGTTGCTGCTGTGTGATACAATGGATATTTCCACCGCCAAGTAAAATCTCTCTAGCACCTTCAATACCAACGATTTCACGGTCTGGATACAGTTTTTCAAAAAGTGTTCTCGCCTTTTCATCGTTCGGGTCATCAAATAGTGGAAAAATTATTCCGCCATTTGCAGTATAATAATTTGCATATGATGCTGCGAGTCTATCTCCTTCAGCTCTTGGAATACTTCCATTAACTGCATCAACACCCTCGCTTTCTTTAGCAGTAATTAAAACCGGCTTAGGTGTATATAATTTATGAACTTCAAGTTTTCTGCCTTTTGCATCAGGTGTATTGCTTAAAATTTCATAACATTCTTTTGAAATTTCGTATTGAGGATCATTTTTATCATCTGTCCATGCGAGTACACAAACGCCAGGTCTTACAAAGTTGAAAATATTATCTACATGACCGTTTGTTTCATCGTTAAAAATTCCTCTTTTAAGCCAAATTATTTTCTCAACATTAAGATAATCTTTTAGTGTTTCCTCAATTTCCTCCTTTGTAAGATGTGGATTTCTTCCTGCACTTAAGAGACATTCTTCTGTAACAACCACTGTACCTTCACCATCAACATGAATAGAACCTCCTTCAAGAACGAAGTCATCTAATCTGTATCTGTTTACGCCTATAAGTTCACACATTTTTTGTGCAACAAAATCGTCTTTGTGCCATGGAAAATAAAGGCCGTCAACAAGTCCTCCCCAAGCATTAAATGCCCAGTCTACACCACGAACCTCGCTACCGTTTACTACAAAGGTAGCACCACAGTCTCTCATCCATGCATCATCATTAGAAACCTCGATAACACGAACGTCGTTTGAAATCATATCTCTTGCGTTTTCATACTGATCGTAATTTACACAAACAGTAACAGGTTCAAATTTATTTATAGCTTCTGCAACTCTTGCAAAAACTTTCTGAGCAGGTTTACCCCCTAAACGCCAATTATCTGGTCTTTGTGGCCAAATCATCCAACAGCCATCATGTTTTTCAAATTCTCCTGGCATTCTAAAACCATCTTTTTCGGGAGTAGAGTTAATTTTATTCATATTTTCATCTTCCTTCCACTAATTTTAAATATATTAATTATTTGCTTTATTCTTATTTATAGACTTTGTAACCAAAATCTCGCCTAGTATTAATACCAAAACTACACCTATACCTAATGAAGTCATATATGTAATTGCATTCTCACCCTCTGGTGGAAGGAAAAAACAAATAACTCCCGTCAATAAGAATAGAAAATGTATTATTGCAATCAATGTTCCTATCCAATCAGGTCCAGGTATACGGAAAGGTCTTTCAATATTTTTTTGCGTTTTACGAAGCTTTATAAAAACAAATGACATCATTAAATATGGCAAAAAGAATATGATGGAATTAAATGCGAGAAGTGTCCAAAAAAGTCCCTCGTTTGTGTTTGCAGTTGCACCATACACAAGAAGTAAAATTGTAGCTAGTATTCCAAGAAGCAATGCAGAGCCAACAGGTGAACGGTGTTTATTTGTTTTTGCAAAAATTGCAGGAAGTTCTCCAGCTTCGCCAGCTTCTAGTGCTGCTTTATTACCACCTAATGCCCAACTAAAAACACATCCAATAAATGCAAGTACAGTAGCAATACCTATAGATACAATTGAAATACCACTATTCCCAAATACTCCAATGAATGCATCTATAAAGCCAGTTGTCTCATTAACTTGATCTTGTGGCAGTATGATAAGAATACTTACTGCTGTTATAACATATAAAAATAATGTTGTAAATCCTGAGGAAAATATTGCTTTTGGTACATCTTTCTTTGGATTTTGCATTTCTTCTGCCGAACATGATGCTACATCAAACCCTGTAAGGGCATAAATGTACACAGGGATTAAGGCGAAGAAACCTATATCCAAGGTAGGTATCATTGTTTTTATATTAAATATGCTCTGTGCCCCTTTTGTAATAAGGGTATACATAGCTCCTCCTATTAAAGCAACACATACAACGAATTTACATATAGAACCAATAGTAGTAAGCCATTTTGCTTTTTCAAGACTGATACAGTTAAAAAAGATTACAACCCATGTACTGATAATGCAGAATGTAACCATTTGCCATACTGTCATATCAGGAATGAAAAGTTGCATAAATATACCACCCATTACTACAAATGTTGATGGAATAAAACCAGCAACATTTACCCAATACCACCATGTTGTACGAGCAGCCCACTTATCGCCATATGCATTTTTAACCCATACATAAATTCCACCTTGATCGGGATATGTAGAACCAAGTTCTGCACATATAAGTGCATGGGTAAGAAAATAGGTTAAGCCAATTACTATAAAGCAAAATATTAATGATGGTCCCATAGTTGCTTGAGATGCTATGACTTCCAACGAGAAAACTGCAGCAAATGACAGACAAAGAATGTCAAAAAATTTTAAACCTTTCTTTTCCATAATAACCTCCTATATTATTAAATTTGTTATGATCTATATTTCGCCATTGCTTTATTTTGAATTTAAAACAAACTAACATTATTTTACTTTACAACGGCTAATATAAAATACAATGTTTGCTTATGACTTTTTTAACGTTTTTGTGCACATCAACGGTTGCTTGTACTTTACATTTACAGAATACAAAAAAAAAACCGTTAAGTCTATACACCTAAAGGTTTTTGGAATGGGCTGTGACAAGAATATATTTTGTTACATTCTTGTGTTTTTCGTTACATAGGAGTACACTAGAATTTCAATTATGGAAATCATAGATACCCTAGATGTTATGTCAAGACCGTTTGTGCTTAGTTGATCGGAAAAAACATAGAAGTTAATATCACTCATATTCTGTATAATGTTATTTCCTGCTCTTGTTATTGAAACTATTATAGGATGTTTGTTAATTTGTACAGACTCAATTACATGAATAGAGGATGTATTCTCTCCTGTAAAGGAAAAAATAAACATAGCATCGTCATTTGAAATGGTTGAAAAGGATGAGTGTATTTCAAAATCTTCTACGCAAAGTATGCAGGATATCCCCGACGACAAAAATAATCTGTATGCATATCTTGCTGCTTCTATGCTTAGTCCGTGTGCATAAAGATATATAGTTGGATTTTTGTCAAGTAATTTATGAAAATCAGATATTTGCTCCTCGGTTATTACACGTACACTTTCAATGATGTTTTTTAGATATTCTTCACTGTATTCTTTTTTTCGAAAGACTTTTGGTACTTTATTTTGCTCAATCTCGGAACATGTGATTTTTATAGAATCACTAAATTTTCGGTAACCGTCAAATCCTAATTTTCTAACAAAGCGGAGGAGTGTTGTTGTAGAAACATAACTGACATTTGCAAGTTCTCTTATGCTCATTGAAGATACCTCGTTCAAATTCTTAACCACATATTCAAATAATTTCTTTTCATTCACATTAAGCTTCATTATATTTTTATTTGCTGTTTCATAAAAACCTGGCATTTGCAAGCCTCCCATTTAGTGTTACATTGTTAACATAAATGTATCACATTTTAATGTTAGTTTCAACCTGATACAGAAAGAAAAATCGTATTGAAATGTTTTTTTGGTTTTGTTATTATGCAATCAACGAAAAAAATTCGTTTAAGCAAGCTTTTTAGAAAACAATAAAAAACAGTCATACTAAACAGGAGGAAATTATTATGATAAACAAAAAACGTACAACAGGCAGAGTAAAACATTTACTCGAAAACATTGATTTTACAAAAAAAGAAATGCTAGACATATTCGAGACCATAAGACTTCTTAAGGAAATGGATATGCAAAATGCAGTTCCTAAGCTTTTGAAAGGTGCTTCCCTTGCTATGATCTTCGAAGAACCATCAACTCGTACTCGTGTATCCTTTGAAACTGCAATGACTGACTTGGGCGGACATGCACTATATTTAAAACCTGGTGAAATTCATTTTGGTTCACATGAGGCAATTAAGGATACCGCAAAAATATTGTCTAGTATGTGTCATGGTATCATGCTTCGTACAAAAGAACACGAAACAGTATTGGAGCTTGCAAAGTACGCAACTGTTCCAGTTTTCAATGCAATGACTTACTACAATCACCCAACGCAAGGTATTTGCGACTTTTTCACAATGACAGAACATATGCCAGAGGGCAAAAAGCTTGAGGACTTGCACATTGTTTTTGTAGGCGACTCTTCGGACACAGGAATTATGGCAATGGAAACAGGTCATATGTGTGCTACATTAGGTCTACGATATACTGTTGCTTCACCAAAAAAATATTCAATGATGCAAAGTGAAATTGATAAAGTTTGTGCAAAGATGAAAAAAACTGGAGGTACTCTTACCATTACCGAGGACGTTGACAAGGCCATTAAGGATGCTGATTTTATTATTCCTGATGTATGGACTTATTACGGTTACGAGGACGAGGAAGCAGATAGACTTGCAGCTTTTTCTCCTAAATATCAGGTTAACATGGATATGCTTAATAGAGCTCCTGCACACTGTAAGGCTTTGCACTGCCTGCCTGCAAACCGAGAAATGGAAATCACAAGCGAAGTTCTTGATCATCCTACCCGTTCCATCGTTTTTCAGGAAGCAGAAAATAGACTTCATACACAAAGAGGTCTTCTCGCATGGTTTTTGTATAATCGCATGAGAGAAGCTGATGATACTCTAGCAAAATACAACGAAGGAAAAATGCGTAGTTTTCTTGACACACGACTTAAGTAATACAAAAAGCAAAAGGCTACGGTTACTAGATATGAAGTAATCGTAACCTTTTGTAATAATAGTGCAAATACACTATTCAAAAACTAAGCACATATTTTTAAGTATTTAGTAATATATCACACTGTTAAAAAGCTATAAAAATAGATAGTTTATATAATTAGAAAAACATTCGTTTTAACTAACTTTTTCATTACAATATTTTACTTTCATATATTCATATTTTACTCCAGAATATAGAAAACTTAACGCAGCTGAAAATAATGATAATCCTAAAGTGATATAAAAAGTTGCCAAGTATAATAATGGTACAAAATTAAGCTTTCTTAAAGTAATACCAAATGCAATCATAAATGTCATAATAGCAAATCCTTTAATATCAAAAAATGAGAGTACAAAAAGTCTATCTTGCTCTGAATTAACAATTCTCTTTGTATGCTTTAAATACATTTTATAAAAAACATTTTTATAGAAAAAGTAAAATCCAATTAAACCTATCAATATATTAATCCAGTAAAATTTTGTGATAGTATATACACCTGTAAATCCAATTTTTAAAATTCTACTAGCAGCGAATCCCCAAATAAAAGCTGCTTCAAAAAATAGTATCCTCTTTGGAACGGTTAGTTTAATTTTATTAACTGTATCCATTGCGTCAAACCTCCTACATGAACTATCTAGTTTGAAAATGCATTAGAAAATTCAATTACTGTTGTTGTTAGTTTGTTGAGTTTACTCTCTTATTCATTTCTCTATATCCAATATATACTATCCATAAATAAGCCATTGTTTTAGGAATCATAAGGATTCCAACTAATCTATATGTGTTAGCAAATAAAACAACTGGTAAATAACATGCAAATGATATTATGATTCCTATTCCAATCTTTTTAAAAGTTTCATCTTTATATTTGGCAGCTTCTTTTAAAATCAAATAAACTATCAAGACTCCCAAAAGTGTAAAAGGTATATTTCTATATATTCCCCAATTTAATGGAGCATTATATAGTGTCCATTTGTTCTGAGGCATAAGAGTTAATATTATTCTTGATACAACTAATATTCCTGCAAACACTCTAATACCTTTATTCTCTCTCTTATCAAATCTTATTTCCCAAATTCTAATGAGGATTGCATAAAACAAGGTCATTGTAATTGACGTAATAAGTTTTCCAATTCCTAAAGCTGCTGCATTTGCTTCTAACCCAGTAGTTAACAAGGCATATATTCTTGGTATCAAATGAAATGAATCTCCGGCTCCTAATGTAAATCCCATAACTCCAAATAATCTCATCAGCTTATCGTTCTTACCAGCAAAAATCATCTTAAGTGACATGTAAAATACTGATCCTAAATAAAATATTTCAAAAATCGGCTCAAAATATTTCATACTAAACACCTCTCTTCTATTATTTTTTTCAAATGAACATTGTTCATTGGAGTTCATTTTAAAATCATATCTTTTTTTGTAGATATGATTTATTTGATTAACTCTTTTAATAAATTTTCAAAAAACTTATAGTCAACGTATGCCATTTGCATCATTGAGATAAAATTCATAACGATGAAACTAGCTAATTTGTGTATATCCAATTTTTTTACACTCTTATCTCTATGAAAATTCACTTCTTTTTTTAGCAATTCTTCAATGATTGTAATCAGCTTATTAATATAAATATCTTGTTTTTCTAAACCGCTTTCTATATAGTCAGGCGAAGAATGAATACCATTACTCAGCCAAACCTTTCTAAATCTTTTTATAAACTCAGAAAGCTTATCGAATATTTTTTTAAGTTTTGCATAAAAGTCTTCCTCAGAACTAATTATACTTTCAATATTATAAAAATATTCCTCCCAAAAGTCTGTCATCATCTCTATAATTAATTCTTTTTTAGTTGGAAAATAATTATATATTGTACCTACTGCAATATTACATTCCTTAGCAATTCTTCTGATACTGATACTAGAATATGCTTCATTATATAGGATTTTTTTAGCTTCACTTAAAATTAGTTCTCTAGGATTTTCAATTATTCTAGACAATATATACCTCCTAAAAATATCAAATGAACGTTGTTCATTTAAATTATATCTCTAAACTAGTTAGTTGTCAATAAACTAAAAAATTTAATATTCTCACTACGTTATAATTTATTTACTTTATAATATTTTTCTAAGGCATTTATACTACATTTATTGATAAGCATCCTATCATTTTTCACTTTCTAGTAACTAAATATTTTAATTAAAAAGTTAACGGTTTTTCGATAGCTGCTACTGGGCAAGTCCTATAACATGAACCACATTCATCACAACGCTCTTCGTTGATTTTATACGGTAACCCCTTTTCTATTGCCTTAAAAGTACAAACTTCGTGGCATTTTCCACATCCTACACATTTATCAGTAATAATGCACCCTGCATTATTATAAGTCATTCCTCCAAAGGAAAATCTTGTCCTCAACAGCTTATGATCACGTTTCTCTAACTCGAAATCATAATCATAGATTTCTCCTTTTGCTTTATATATACAAAAACATCGTGTTTCAGGGTATTTATTTATATCATATGTTGCAGTTTTAAAATCTGGATTGCTTTTGGCTTTTAATTTAACTTCCTCTGTACTAAGTTCTTTAATATCTCCAGTAATCCTTATTGTATATCCAGCTGTAAAATTTGGTGAACCATTATCATTATGACCTAATAACTGTGTAGATGGATACATTCCACAAATAGTTACGTTGCCATTTGCCTTAAGCTGGTGATAAAAAGGCTTAACAGTCATTGTTCTAAAGTATAACCCATCATTATCAAAAGCAAAAAAATGAGCAATCCTAGATTGTACATACCCATCATCAATTGTTGAAAATGAAACGCATCCTATTTTATCAATATACTCATATATTTCTTTAATATTCATTTTTAATTCCTCCCTCTAACGTCTTAATAGCTTCTACCTTTAAACCCAAGTATCTCAATATTTTTAAATGCAGAATTTGAAACTAAACTCGCATTATTAATATGGCAAACATCCCCACTTTCAATAGTATTCAAGAATAACTATTCAAATTTGAGTTTCTGAAAAACCCCATAAGAATATTTAACTAATGATTCCAATTGCTAGAAATCCAACACCTGCTAAAGCAGCAGATATCAATGTATATGGAATTTGCGTTTTTACATGATCCATAACATCTATTTCAGCAATCATAGATGATAAAATTGTTGAGTCCGATATTGGAGAACAATGATCTCCAAATACACCACCTGATATAATGGCTCCAATAACGATTGGAATGCTTGCACCTAGATTAGCTGCCATTGGAATTGCAATAGGAATCAATACTGCCACTGTCCCTCCACTAGTTCCTGTGGCAAATGACATAAATGCACCTGCAATAAAAATCATGAAAGGAACAAAGGCTGGATTAACACCACTGCTAATTGTAGCAATAAATGTACCTGTTTTTAATTGACTGACTAGATTACTAAAAGCAAAAGCTAAGGTTAATATCATGGTCACTTCCAAATAATTGCTCATGCCTTTGAGCACCCATTTCAAGTAGGTTTCTGCCTTGATTATTCCTTGGACAATATAATATACTCCTGTTAAAATCAAAGTAAGAATAGCACCAATATAAATCCCTGCAGACCCATCACCTTTTAATATGTTTCCTTTACCAGTAATTAACATGATACCAAAGATACTACCCACTAATAATACTAATGGAATAAGCATATTTTTAGCTTTTGCTACAATATTACCTTGAAAAATCTGTTGAGAAGAATAAGGCTCTAATTCCTCTCCCTTTGCATTCCAAATGGACCGTTTTTCTCCTATCTTCCTATCTTTATTTATGAAAATTACTACTCCAACTATTAGTATTGAGAAAATTCCATAAAATTGGAATGGCATTGCTGAAATTATCATAGTCATTGGGTCTACTTCTATAATACCAGCTGAAACTTGACCTCCAACCATAGCCATTAAGAAAGCACCCGCTGCATTAAACGGTATAAACCATGCAATTGGAGAAGATGTAGAATCTATTATATACGCCAGTTTCTCTCTTGAAACATCAAAACGATCAAATAAAGGTTTTGAAGCAACTCCCGATATGACTATAGAACTGGTACCATCGATAAACAAAAAAACTCCAAGTAAATAAGCCAATAACTGTGCACCTATCTTTGATTTCACTAATTTTCTCTTTTCTGTTAAATACTCCACCATACCATTAACCCCACCTGTAGCTTCAATCACATATACAAATGCACCTATCATTAAACAAAATAATATGGATTTTACAGCCCAGTCATCTTGAAATACTTGATAAATACTATTTAAACCTGTAAAAATTGTTCCTAACTTCACATCTAAGATAATACCCGATACAATAATTCCTGATAATAGAGCAATAAATACATTCTTAGCTGCAAAGGCTAAAATAATTACTAGTAATACAGGTACAACTGATACCCAACTTAATTCCATAATCATCATCACCCTATCATTTGATTTCTATCATTTAATAAACGTAAGTTTAAGCATATCTTTATTATAATTACTATAAAGATAAATTAGAATGTAATAATTCCATAAAAAACTATAAAAACGATACCTTCCAGGTATCGTTAAATACTAAAATATTTTGTTCTAAATTCCGTTGGTGAAACTCTTTCATAGTGTTTAAAGTATTTTGTTAAATTAGAAGGTTCATAAAATCTGAAATTTCATTGATTGTGAGCTCTCCCTGCCCTATATATCGATTGATTTCCAATAATGCTTGCTTCTTATTTTTTATATAATTTTTGCTTAGGATTTATAACTATTAATATAACTGCTACAGCAAAATAAAAAATCATAGTATATAATAAAACATCCAATGTTTCTGCTTTTATGAGAGAAAGTAGAAAATTAAATAATTGATGGATTATAATAGGCACTAATAGATTCTTGTTTAGGTTATAGAAAAATGTCATTATAATAGTTACTGATATAATCCCAACCATAAAAAGTGTAATGTATTTTATTAAATTTACTCCGATATATCCTGAAGTTAAAAGCCATAGTGGTGCATGCCAAAGTCCCCATAACACGCCTACTATTAAAGCTGCTATAAAAGGTGAATGCATTTTTTGAAGCTCATTTAGTACATATCCTCTCCAACTTAATTCTTCACCTAAAGGTCCTTGTACTAGATGGTGGAAAAAAATAAATAGGAACATTGCTATACCTGAAAATGATAATGTAAAGTTTTGAGTATCCCTTGCACCTGGTAGAATAAATATAGTAACTGAAAATATTAAAATTTGAATGATAATAATTATACTAAGTACAGAAAATCTAAGTTTTGGTGCAAATTGTTTTTTTACAAACTCCTTAAGCTTTAATCCTGGATATATCTTATTAAAGAAAATTACAAAAGAAATAGTTGATGACCATGCTGAGATTACTATTAAAATATCTGTTAATATCTTAGGAATATCTAGCATCATACCTACACCTATTAAAGCTAAAAATACCCAAAAAATAATATTGCTAAATACAACAAAACTTACCATTGGTCTTTTTAATGTTTTTTCTATAGTCAATATGAAACTCCCCTTTTAATTAAATATTCAGTCAATATAATACAAATTAATTCACTGATATCCTTAGTTTAAACCTGTGGGTAACTCCCTAGTCAATACACTTTTGTATTATTTTATAGGGGTATAAATTTCTAAAAATACACGCTCAAGTCCTTCTTCATAGGTAGTAATCAATATATTAATATAAGTTAGCCCCACTAGCTCATATCCATTTTCTAATGCTATATTTCTTAAGCTATCTCCTACTTTATTATCGATATTTTCTCCACCAGTTAAATATCTACCATCTTCAATAATAGTATAAATACACTTGGGATGAGTAATAATTTCACCTTCCACATTTTTTTCTAAACCTTCTATTTTTCTTACAACTATAAATTTATCTCCTTTTATGCCCTCTTTATCAAAGCTTATTACACGCCGTAGACCTGTTAATGTAACAGCGTCCTTTAAATTGTCTGTATTCTTTTGTATAATTTCATATTCATCATAAGCAGCAAAGTTTGTTATTTCACCCTTCACCTCTACGGGCTTCATTTCTTTAATCGTATATTTACCTAAGCTTTGTTTAATTTTCTCACAATCTTCTTTTACTAATTTAATGTGCTTTAGAAGAAGGTTTTTATATTCTATTTCCCTTAATATTTTTTCTTCTTTTTCCTTTAATAAAAATTCTATCTCCTCTACATTCTTACTTTTTCTTATCTCCTGAATTTTCTTAATCTCAAAATCAATTTCCCTATAAAATTTTATTGTCATAATATCATATATATCAAAATGATTATATTTTCTATAACCATTCTCATCATCATGTTTAGGCTTTAGTAATTCCTTTTCCTCGTAAAATTTTAATGTATCCCTAGATACACCTAAAAACTTAGCTACTTGTCCAATTGTATACACTTTTATCCCTCCTATAATTGATATACAATAATAATGATAATGCTAAGTGTTTTATTTATGATTGCTTTTTACGATAACCATAGCTAAATCATATATAAACTACTTATTTATCTATCGGCTCTTCCATTCCCAATAATATGAGTACAATTAATACCCTTCCATAAAAAACTATAAAAACATATCTTCCAAAGGTGTCATTAAATACTAAAATATTTTGCTCTAAATTCCGTTGGTGAAACTCTTTCATAGTGTTTAAAGTATTTTGTCAAATTAGAAGGTTCATAAAATCCCATTAAATCTGAAATTTCATTGATTGTGAGCTCTCCCTGCCCTATATATCGCTTGATTTCTAATAATGTTCTATCTATAATAAATTGTTTAGCAGATAAATCTACAGCCTTTCTAGTAGCTTGATTGATTGTTTTTTGAGAAACTGACATCATCCTTGCATACTCGCTAACAGTTTTCTTTTCCTTATAATGCATCTCTACAAGATTTTTAAATTCTATAAAGCGCTTATAAACACCTGAGGTTTCCATATCTTTATTTATTTTCCTAAACTTACGAATTGTTAGCATGAAACTTCTAAAAAGATATTTTAGCAATTGTACCTTTACCCTACTATCTACTGCTTGATACTCTTTGTACAATAAATCAATGAGTATTCGATTGGATGCTTCTTCACTAATATCTATTTCAATAATTGGATTATATAATGGCATATTGAAATGATCTAAAAAATCATGTATATTCATATCTGAATTAATGTATAGATAGTCTTCGGTGAATAAAATAATATAACCAGTAGCTTGAGTGTTTGGAAAGAAACGATGAACTTGATTTTGTGCAACAAATATCATATCTCCTGCTTTAAAATCATAGACTTTAAAATCAATTTCATGTCGTCCTTTTCCAGAAGTTATATACAATATCAAATAGAAATTCAATCGAAATACTTTTGAAAGATGTTTAGCTGGTCGTGTCTTTAAAAACTCTTGTAAATCAACTATTTCAAAATCAAATAACCTATGCTCGGACTTTTTGAAGTTAATTCTTTTAATAGTATCCATTTATAAATCCTCCAGTATTAATCTAAATTTATAATTGTTTTATTGATAGCTCTTAACATTCATGATTTCGATTCTTTGTAATTTGTACCAGTTAATCTATTTACTGAAAATAACATATTAATTTATTATACCATAAGTAAACTAATCTCCTATTATTTATGATACTGTTACCATATAGCTCTTATGATTTTTTTCTTCTGTACTAGAATACCCAGGATAGTATTAATATATAAATTCTATATTACTGTTTCTATCATTACTTCATCAGCTATAACAAATAAGATATTCAATCAAATCAATATTTAATTTTCTTCATAAAAAAACGAGGACTTCCAAGTCCTCAAAAATATCTCTGTAATATTATAAATCTCCTCTTATTTATGATATATTCACTTTTGAAACCAAGTTTCATATAATTTTTTCTAGATAAACTTCATATCTTCATAGTTAAATTTATGCGTAAAAATTTCAACTATTTTTACATATGAGTTGTTACTTTTTTTAACTAAATACACTCCTATGATAAATGTCATACATTCAGCAAATAGTACTTTAAGGCAGACTATGCTTTTGACACAACTTCTTTTATATCATCATCTCTATATAGAATTTTCCAAAGTTTTATTATATATTAATTTTTCCTTTATAATCTTAATTACTACTCCTATAACCATTCCAAATATAGCCGGAACTACCCACCCTAAACCTTTTGCGTAAAAAGGTAGTCCGTCACACAAACTAGTAACAAATCCTAGCTCTATTCCTACCTGTTGCAATGAATCAACTATACTTACAATTCCAGTAAATAATATTGTTAATCCATAAACCATAGAACTTTGTTTAAAAAATTTATCTAACATTGAGAGTACTATAAGCATTATTGATATTGGATAAATAGTATTTAGTACAGGTACTGATATTGCAAGTATTTTTGTTAAGCCCATATTAGCAAGAACCATACTAGAAAGTGATAATATTCTAGCCCAATTTTTATACGATAGCTTATTAGTCAATGTTGAAAAATATTGACTACATGAAGTTATAAGACCAACACTGGTTGTTAAACAAGCTAGAGTAAATATAACTGCTAGCAATACAGCCCCCGGCTTTCCAAATATATAGGTTGTAACATTTGTTAATGTTTGTGCTCCATTTTGAGTACCACCAAATCTTCCTCCACTAGTTGCTCCTAAATGAGCAAGTATTGAGTAAATAATTATCATTAAAGTTCCCGCTATCATTCCTGCTTTTATTGTTGTTGAAACTACTACTTTTTCATCCTTAATTCCTTTAGATTTTATTGATAATGCGATAACTATTCCAAAATTTAAAGCTGCTATTGTATCCATTGTTAAATACCCTTCTAAAAATCCTTTAACAAATGGAGATTTTACATATTCTCCTGTTGCTACACCATAATTACCTAATGGTTTAATCAAAGCACCTATAAACATAACTAAAATCAAAAGTAATAAAGTAGGTGTTAATACTTTACCCATACGGTTTACTAACTTTGTTGGTGACAATGAAAGCCAATAAGCTACCATAAAAAATACAAATGTGAATATTAACAACGCTAAAGTTGTAGGTATACTCTGTGGTAAATATGGTGCTACAACCATTTCAAAAGGTAAACTTCCTGCTCTTGGAATCCCTAAACAAGGTCCTATTGATAAATATATTAAAACTGTAAAAATTCCTGCAAACACAGGATTGGCTCTTTTAGCTAAATTCTGTAATCCACCAGACTTAGCAACTGCAACTACTCCTAAAATTGGGAACCCAACTGCTGTTATAAAAAAGGAAAGTATTGCTGTCCAGACTTTTACACCTGCGGCTTGTCCTAAAAATGGAGGAAATATTAAATTTCCTGCTCCAAAAAATAATGAAAATAGCATTAACCCTATAAGTAGTAAATCTTTTTTTGATAAATTTTTCATTCTATATATCTCCTTTATTATTTAAATAATAATTTTTTTGCTAATTAATCTCAACTTCTATATACTCGCCCCCTAAAGAAAAATAACAAAATTTATGTTAATATTTCTTTTTATAATTCTTTTTAACTTTTAAATCTTCAAGTAGATTAAGAGATTCTCCCTAGGTAAAAATATAAACTCTCATTCCATATCGAACACATATATTACCTTTTGTGTTCAAGACTTTCTCCGTTTAGATTATGCCCATTCTGAATGCACACAAAAAACCCGTCCCTTCAAAATAAGGGACGGGTTAAACCGCGTTACCACCCTAATTCTATAAAGTAAATTTACAATAAAATAAACCTTTATAGCTCTTAGTTACGTATCCAACAATACGCTTTTCTTTTAACGGCGAAAGACTCCGGCAAAGCTTACTAATATTAATTTCAGCCTCACTTCTCAGAGACGATTTTCAGTTATAACTTGGACATTGGCTTGCAGCAAAATACCAACTCTCTGTAGAACAAGCTATTACTTACTTTTTCTCTTCTTAGAATTTATTTTAATTAGCATTTGTATTGCATTATACACTCATATTTATATTCTGTCAATATATATTTTAAAATCTAATAGCTAATTTACTATAAGGTTAATTCTCCAAACCAATATTAATTTATTAGATAATTCTTTGTATTATACTTAGTTATATATATTGTATCAACCACTAAATCATTTTCTTACTCCTTTAACATATAATGATAAAAACATTTTTGTCTATTTCATAGTTCTGTGAAAATCTCAATTAAGCCCAAGCACTTTTATTTCAAAGTCTCTGTAAGTTTCTAATTTCCCTCTATATTCAACTTTTCCACTTTTAATTAACTTTCTAACCCTATAATCAAGGTAAGTATCACTAACAAGCTGATCTGATTCTCCCATTGTTTTTCCAATAATTCTTGCCGCTTTTCTAAAATTAAAAGTACAATTCGATAAGATATCATGATCATAATAATTTTCATCTACTCCAATTATTTTGTTATCCTTTAAAATTCTCAAATTTTCTTTAGATGTTCTAAGGACCTCCCAATCATTTATTAAACAATTACATTTTTCTTTTTCTAATTTTTTCATTGTCAAAATAAAACGATTTATTTCTTCAGGCGCACATTCAGCAAGAGATCTTGGTTTATATCTATTGTTATTATAATCCTTTATATATGATTCAGAAACATTCACCTCATATAATTCTTTATTTTTTAATAATTTATTTAGATATCTAAAACCTACTTGACTATCAGTATTTTTCTCATGCCATATAACAATTTTTGAATCTATATCGATATTTTTTATATTTTCATATGTAGCAATAAATTCTTTCTCAATATATTCAAAATAATCATCTGCCGAAACCACTTTTACCATATTTTTTAACCATTCTATTCTTTTTCTAAGTCCTGTTTCAGTATCAATTTCATATATTGGTCCAACTGAATGAATATCTCTAAAACTTATTATCTCACCCATAAATTCATTTTGAATATTTTCAAAATAGTATTTTAATATTCCTGCGGCGGAATCCCCAAAAACAATATGAACAAATTTACCCATGTATACTTCTCCTTTATTATATTTAATTAGTTAATTGCAAAACTCTACACTATGCATAAATTCAATGTTTATATTCTATGATGTAATTAAGTTTCCCCCATATGTCAGTTGTAAAAACTACCAATATAGTTCCCCTCGTCCAAAACTTATGAGCTATAACATAAAAGTTATCCATTAAATTCTCGACATACCAACTCGGTATGTCTTCGAATTCACTGAAATCTTATAATTCAGAACTATACAGCATATTATTCAAAGTTATATGAATAATCAGGGATAATTCTATATATATTATCATGTGTTAAATCATACTATGAGAAAATCGCAGTTATTTATGATACGGTTTACCATATCACTCTGGTTTTTTATTATTATATCTCTTTATATTAACCATTCTTAAAATAGTTATACCTCATTCCCCCTACAAGGTATAAAGACATTTCTTTTCATAGTACATTTTTATTTTTTTGATGAGAACTATCTCAATCTTAATTATCATATCATACTTATATTCATAAAAGCATCAACACCATTTTTACTATATTACTACATTTACAGGAATTTCAAATTTTCTCTACTTCTATTTCCTAAGTATTAATTTGAAACTTTCTCATTTTTAATTGCAACTGCTAGAGTACACAATAGCCCTCCCCAAAGCACTACTGCTCCTATAATAAAAAATATCTTTGCACTTTGTGTCATTATTAAACTTCCTCCTCTTCTTCACATTCAATATCTTGTTTCCACGATTTTTTACTAATAAATATAGCACCTATAATACCTAGTAGAATTATGCTCCATCCATATGCCAATAAACTTGACAATTCATAATTCTGTAATAAAGCTCTTACCTAACATATAAATTAAAATAGTTGGAGTAATATACTTAATAATTACCTCCCACCACTTCCCTATTTTATAGTAAGAAACTGCGTTTGTATGATTACGTACTGTTTTTGCTTTAATTATCCATCCTACTAAAATAGTCTCTAATAATCCTACAACTACTATTCCATAATTATTAATGAAATTATCCATAATATCTAATAAATAAAGTCCTGCTCTAGTTGCAAATACTGTACTTATACAAACTCCAACTAAAGACATAACAGATACTACTTTTTTACGTTCCCATCCTGTTTTATCAATTATAGATGAAGATATAGCTTCAACACTTACTCCTTGGCTATTTGCCATAAATCCAAGTATGGAAAATACTCCAATGGCAGATGAAAACTCAAATTTAAAGATAGTTCAATATGGTTCACCGTACTATGTGCAAAGGCGGTTTTATTTCAAGCAAAAGGTCATTATTCTCATATATTTGTATTTTCCCACTTGTTAGTTGTTCTATATCGTAATATACTTTAAGTAGCATTATAAGTTAGATAAGTTATTATCATTAATAACGTCTTAGCTTGGTATTATTAATACATATATTCTACTCTCTACCTTATAATTAATAATTGAAATGGAGTCATTAAAATGTCAAACACAAAACCTTTTATACGATGGGCAGGAGGGAAATCATGGCTAATACCTCATGTTAAAAGTATAATTTTAAATTTAGAGTACCGAAATTACTATGAACCATTTATTGGTGGTGGTGCAATCTTTTTTTCACTACAGCAAAAAAAAAATGTATATCTGTCAGATATAAATCCAGAGTTAATAGATTCTTATATATCTATTAGAGATCATCCTAACTTGATTATAAAAGAACTAAAACATTATACCAATACCGAAAGTGAATATTATAGAATCCGAGCATTAGAACCTGATAATATGATCGAAAGAGCTGCTAGATTTATATACTTAAATCAGACTTCTTATAACGGTCTATATCGTGTAAATAAGAAGGGTAAATACAATGTTCCTTATGGTCATAGGCAAAATCTAAATTACAACTACGACCGTTTACGTATCGCAAGCCAGAAATTGCAAAAAGTACGAATTCATTGTGAAGATTTTTCTAAAAAAAAATATCGCATTAGAGAAGGAGATTTAATTTTCCTTGATCCTCCTTATACTGTTTCACACAATAATAATGGTTTCATTGAGTATAACCAAAATCTATTTTCACTTGATGATCAAAAGAGACTTAGTAAATATATAGACTACATAAAGTCTAAAGGTGCATATTACATACTTACAAATGCCGCACATAATGCCATTAAAGAAATTTTTACTAAAGAAGGAGATAGTTTGACACCTCTAGATAGACATAGTCTAATAGGAGGGAAAAAGGCAAAGAGATCTCTTATATCTGAATATATCTTTACAAATATACCGAAAGGAGTTTAGGAAAATGAGTAATACTAAGTGGGAAAAAGTTGTTTCTTGCAAAGAACTCACACAAGTAAAACGTAAAAGAGCTAAAGAATTTATTGTGCATAAAGAAAGAAGCATAGCCCTCCCAGTACTAATAGAAGAAGGCTGGGTTGAATATAAAAAGTATAAAAATGATAAATTTATCGGAGTTAAAAAAGACAAAAAAGTTGATGAATTATTCGAGGACAAAATATGGATAATGCTATTTAATATGGGCTTTGAACATATGAATTCAGATCGCAACTTCCATATGTCATATGACCATACAAATGAAAATATAACCCAGCAAATTGACGTTTTTGCAGCAGATGATGAAAGTGTACTCGTTGTTGAGTGCAAGGCTACATCTTCTATTAAGGACGGAGTTTTTAAAAAAAATATTGAAGCTTTCTATGGCCAAACAGAGGGATTACGAAAAGAAATACTTCAAAAGTTTCCCAGAAGAAAAGTGAAATTTATTTGGGCCACCCACAACTACAACATGAGTAAGGCCGACCTTGAAAAATTAAATAATTGGAATATTGATTTTTGGGATAACTCAAAAGTCAATTATTACTGCGAGCTAGTTAAGCACCTTGGGTCTTCTGCAAAATATCAGTTATTAGGCAATCTATTCGCAAATCAAAAAATCAGAAATATGAATAACAAAATACCAGCTATTCGTGGTAAAATGGGGAAACATACATATTATTCATTTTCTATAGAGCCTGAAAAGCTATTAAAGATAGGATATGTCCTGCATAGAAATGATGCCAATAATGACATGATGCCAACATACCAACGGATTATAAAAAAAAGTAGATTAAAATCTGTACGAAAATTTATTAATGAAGATAAGGGTTATTTTCCTAACTCTATTGTTATAAATCTTATATCAAAACGTCCACTGTCGTTTGATAGGGCTAATAAACAAGATGTAGATTCTATTGCAACATTAGGTACATTACACTTACCACAACAATATAAATCTGCATACATAATAGATGGGCAGCATCGATTGTATGGATATTCAGACTCAAAATATGCTAAAACTAACAGTATTCCAGTTGTAGCTTTTGAAAATCTTGAAAAAGAAGAGCAAATAAAATTATTTATGGAGATAAATGAGAACCAGAAGGCTGTCTCAAAAAACTTAAGAAATACTTTAAATGCTGATATGCAATGGAACTCTAGTAAATATGATGAACGACGTAATGCTCTTAGACTCCGTATAGCTCAAAAGCTTGGTGAAGATTGTACATCTCCACTCTATAGAAGAATCATTATTGGTGAGGAGCAATCAACTTCTTTAAAATGTGTTACTATTGAATGTATTCGACAAGCTATTAATACTGGTTCTTTTCTTTCAAAATATAGTACAAGCAACAAATTGGAAAAGAGAGGTAATTTTGATCTAGATGATAATAATATCACATTTGATCTTTTGTACTCTTATCTGCAAATATGTTTGTCATATATCAAAGAAAATTTAAATAAAGAATGGCACCTTGGTAAGGATGAACAGGGAATTTTAGTAACTAATAATGGTATTGGTGGGGTCATTCGGACTATTAATAGTATTACAGAGCATTTAATAAAAATAAATGAGATAAACCCACTTAAAGATAAGCCTGAAGTTATGGCTGATAGAGCACAGTATTATCTTGATCCCATCATTAGATTTTATGAAAATATTGATGATGAGCAACGTGATAATATTAGAAAAACATATGGAGGTAATGGACCAATATACTCTTGTCGTTGTTTAGAAAAAGCAATTAATTATGAGCGTAATGAATTTGAACCAGAAGGTTTAAAGAAGTATTGGGAAGATCATAGTAAAGAATATAATAATGAATCCATAATGATGATAAGAGAAATATCAAACTCAGTTAAACAAATATTAAAAAATGCTATTCAAAATAAATATAAGGATAACTGGACTAATGCGATACCAAAACCGGTCTATACTAGAGTAAATAAAGCTTTAAGTGAATATGAATATGAGACAGGTAAAAAATCTGACTTTTGGGATTCTATTACTTTATCGGATTTACGACTAATAGTTCTATACGGAAGAAATTGGTCAAATTTATTTGAAGGGCTTTTTACTTTAGACTCTCAACAGAAAATAAGTGGTGGGAAGAAATCTAAAACTGAATGGCTAACTTTACTTTCTAAGTTACAACGTAATGCAGTTAAGTCAAACTTTAGTGTAAGGAAAGATGATTATCAACTTCTTTGTGAGATTTATAATAAGTTCGTACAAGAAGTCCCCCTTGACTACTGTAAAAATAGTTAGAAAATACATTTTACTAAACTCTATCGTAATACAATCTATAATTATATATCGATTTCCTTATAATATAACAAAAACTGTGTGAAAATTACTAAATTCTCCATCTCATGATTAATGAGATGGAGAATTATTATATCTCTTCATAGAAAATATGTTCAAAATTTAATACCGCACTTATTTATGGTACGGTTCACCCAACCTAATTCTAAATCCTCTATAAATCTGTTCAAGCAAAATTAGCCTCATCAACTGATGAGGAAAGGTCATTTTTGAAAAAGATAGTTTTAGGTTGCTAATGTCTGTTATTTGTTTTGATAATCCTAGTGAACCTCCTATTATAAATGTTATGTGGCTGTTTCCTTGTAATAAAACCTTGTCCACCTGCTTAGAAAACTCAACTGATGAAAGCTGTTTTCCTTCTATGCAAAGTGGTATTATGTAAGAATCAATATTTAATCTTTTTAGTATTTTTTCTCCTTCTTTATTTTTTATAATCTCCATATCAGTTAAGCTTAGATTCTCTGGAGCTTTTTCGTCGTTTACTTCAATGATTTCTAGTTTACAATATTTAGACAATCTCTTTGAGTATTCTTTTATTCCTTGAGTTAAATATTTTTCTTTTATCTTTCCTACTGCTATTATTGTTATCTTCATTTTGTATTATCTCCCTTTATATCTAAACCACAAGATATTTAGGTTTTTTATCACAGTAATCACATATATTTGGACTAGTCCAATCTGTAAATGATATTTTTTCTAATTCATAAAAATCAGGGCATTGATCATATACTTCTAAAAATTCATCTATTGCAATGTTTAAATGTTCGTTACATACTACGTACATCTTTCATCATCTCCAATTTTATTATTCTTCTTTTATTATATGATAAAAGCTCAATAACTAAAAGTCATCAAGCTAATTATTTTTAATTTTGGATATTTTAATGCGAATTCATAAACATATAGCCTATATATTATAATACCTGATCTACGCTTAGGTTTTTATACTTCTTTAGTTACTACTTTTATGTTAGTTATATTATCAGTTCAAAACCTGAGTGTATGAAAATTACTATTTTCATACACTCAGAAACATGCTTATTATTTTATAAAGTATATACTTTTGATGGTTTATGTCTATAGGTCATATCAAGCTTTACATCTTTTTGTAAGTCTATACCTGATTCTGTTATAATATTACTCACTGTTGTATAAGCAAGCTCTGGAAAGTTGTTTTCCTGACTTAAGTGCGCTAATAATACAACCTTCATATCATCAGTATATACATCTGATATAATTTCACCTGCTGCTTCATTGGATAGATGCCCTAAATCTCCAAGTATTCTTTTTTTAAGCGGCCATGGATACCTTCCCGTTTTAACCATTTCTATGTTATGGTTTGATTCTATTAATAATAAATCTGAATTTCCTATTTTCTTTTTTATATTTTCGTCTACACATCCTGTATCAGTCAATAAACTTATCTTTGAGTTTTTGTAATGTATGCAATATCCTACTGGCTCTATAGCATCATGATATATTCCAAAGGGTTCTATCCCTAAATCTGCTATCTCAAAATGTTCCTCTGTCTTAAAAGTCAAGATGTTTTCTTCTTTAACTTTGCCAATATCTTTTTTCATACTCTCCCATGTATTAGTATTTGCATAAATCGGTAAATTAAACCTTCTTGATAATATGCCTACGCCTTTTGTATGGTCTGAATGTTCGTGCGTTACTAATATATAATTAATTGTTTTTGGATCTACTTCTATTAATTCTAATGCTTGTTGTATTTTTTTTCCACTCATGCCTGCATCTATTAGAATTCTAACTTTTTCCGTTTCTATATATTGACAATTTCCACTGCTTCCACTTGCTAATGAACAAAATCTAAACGCCATTAATTTTCCTCCACATTTTGATAAAATACTTATTAATAAAAAGTCTTCCTTTTAAGATTTCAAATGTTGATTTTAGAAATCTATTAACGAAAAAAATATTTATCTACAACTATAAGATTTGCAATTCTCTTATAGATTTTAAAAAAACCGAGATTTCTCGGTTTCAAACTGCTAACAAACCTAAATTTCATTTAAAAATCCTTCCCTATTCTACATACACTACACTTATTAATCTTCAGCATGTCTCAAAGAAGTTCATGTTTCTTAACAGTCTTAACTTAAATAATGAAACTCCTACTCACTTCATTGCTAGGAGTAAATGAACTTACACTTACAAGAAATTAAAAATTTCTGTTCTCTACTCATGAATAAACGTCTCACGCAAAATCAAGATTTGTGTTATCTGATTAAAAAACTTAGACCGAGAATTTCTCGGTCTCTATATTCTTGTAATTTTTGCTCCTAAGTTTTTCATTTTAGTTTCCATTGACTGATAGCCTCTATCTATATGTTCTACATTATCTATTTCTGTAATGCCATCAGCTATTAACCCTGCTATAACAAATGCAGCACCAGCTCTTAAATCAGTGGCTGTTATTTTTGCGCCACTTAGCTTATCTATTCCTTTAATAACAGCTGTTCTACCATCTACTTTTATATTTGCTCCCATCCGTTTAAGCTCATCTACATACTTAAATCTTCCCTCAAAAACGCTTTCAGTAATTATACTAGTGCCTTTTGTTATTGACAATAATACAGCTATTGGCTGTTGCAAATCTGTTGGGAATCCCGGATAAGGAAGTGTTTTCACATTTATGCTTTTAAGCTCTTTTGAAGCGTTTACCCTTACAGAATTATCATACTCAGTAATTTCTGCACCCATTTCTCTAAGCTTTGCTATAACGGCTTCTAAATGTTTTGGTATAACATTACTTACAACTACATCTCCACCTGTTGCTACAGCCGCCATCATATAAGTTCCTGCTTCTATTTGGTCTGGAATTACACTGTATGTACACCCATGCAATTTTTCAACTCCATTTATTCTTATAACATCTGTACCTGCTCCTCTAATATTCGCTCCCATAGAATTTAAAAAGTTAGCAGTATCAACTATATGAGGCTCTTTTGCAGCATTTTCTATTATAGTTTGTCCCTCTGCCAATACTGATGCAAGCATAATATTTATGGTTGCTCCTACGCTTACTAAATCTAAATATATTTTTGAACCCTTTAACTCTTTGGCTTTACAATTAATTATTCCATGATTTATTTTTACTTCTGCTCCTAATGATTCAAAACCTTTTATATGCTGATCTATAGGTCTAGTACCTATATCACATCCACCAGGATATGTTACTTCTCCCTTATGGAATCTTCCTAATGCTGCTCCAGCTAAATAATATGATCCTCTTAACTGCTTAGCCAACTCATATGGAGTAATGCAATTTTCTACATTTTTGGTGTCTATTGTCATAACTCCATCATTACTCAATTGAACATCTGCGCCCATACTCTCCATTATCTCTTTTAATATATATACATCCTTAATCATAGGAATATTTTCTATTACACATTTATCTGCAGCTAATAGTGATGCTGATATAATTGGAAGTGCTGCGTTTTTAAACCCACTAACTTTGACTTCTCCGTTTAGTTTTATTCCACCTTCTATAACTAATTTATTCATACGTTTAACTGAATAATCTCAGTCTGAACTCACCCCTCTTTTTTAAATTTTGTTTTTTGTATTGTATATTTTTATAATATCTAAATTTCTATCTATAAATAAGTTATCCTTATTATATTATATATAATTTTTTGCAATTTTTAAATAGCTAATCTATAATTATGAAATATAAGGGCGTGTTTTTTAATCTATACTATAGGCTAGTTATTAGTATAGATTTTAAGACTTGCTTTTTCTATTATTTATATAGTATTTGTTATATGAGGACGTTTTTAGTATTCTTCTAAAACTATTACTTGGCCATCTTTCATTTGTATTCTCCATGCAGGTACTGCATCTCCTTCTATAGCATATTGATAATAATTCGAAGACGCCTTGTATGAAGAAAAATAATAACAAATATCTATGTCCTCAATAGATTTTCCATATATATCTTCTCTAGATAGTAGCCTTAGTAATACATCTGGAGCAGACCTTATAACAATTTGGCTTTTTTTTGTTTTTACAATATCTAACCATTTTCTTTTAAACGTTTGTATACCATTTTTCCCTATTTCAAATATCATATATGATTCTTCAATTAATATATCTTCATGAAACTTTGTATATTGCAAAATGTATTTATCACCTTGTTTTGAAAAATTAGTTAGTTTATAGTCATCAGTACTGAATTCTTTTTCTTCAAGGAATTCAGTACATATATTTTCTAATTCTTGCTTGTCAAAGTTAGTTACTTCAAATTTATTATTTTCATAGTTTTTATATGTTATTTCATTGTTATTTTTTATAGTTAATGTTTTACCCGTATCTTTATATATTAATGCATTATTTTTATAATCATTAATTATTACATAATTCTTCAAAAACTTATCTGCCAAATTATTTCTGCTTGTTTGTGAATTATATACTTGATATCTTACTGTTAGTAGTGATTTAGATGGTTTCTCTTTTGGAATTGAACAATTTATTGATATATTCTTTGTATCAAGAATCTCCACAACCTTATTTATGAATTCATTGCTTATTGTAATATCTTTATTTTCATCACTTTCAACAAAAATTTCATATAATAGAAATAAATTAGTTGCTATAAATGCTACTATAAGTATGTTTTTTGCTTTTGACCAATTCATTCTACCACCATCCAATTTAACACATACTATGTTCATACAATTGTTGAATGTATGCCAAAAATTTTTATTTATAAGGATTATCCCATTATTCATATGTTGTATAATTTTTGATTATAAGGCGTGTAGTGAATTCGAAGGCATACCCATCTGGTACGTCAAGAATTTAATAGATGTCTTATAAACATGTCAGAGTACTAAAATCTGTGATTATATGTGAATCTCTTACTTATTCTTTGAATAAGTTTGTGATTGCTACCTACTCCTTCCAAAAATTAGTTCCATTAATAAAGAGTATTTAATATAAAAAATAATTTTTTGAAAATGATATTTTTATATTTATTTTATAAAATAGCTTTAGTGTACACTTAAATTCTTCTCTATTAATTTTCCATTTTTAGCATCATATACATATATGTTATTTCCTATTTCCATGACCCATGCAGCCGTGAGTCTCCCTAAAGGATTCTCTTCTATTAAATCATAATACTTAAAATATATATTATTTATATTTTTTAAAAATTCTTCTTTGTTCATGACTTCTTCATTACTATCATTATTTTGAAAATCACTAAAAATGTAATTAAAATTTGTTTCTATAACCTCTTTGGGACTCATTATTTTAAATGGCTTTGTATTAGGTCCAACTTCTCTTAAACATGATTTGTACTGTATTACTTTATCTCCATAAACAACCACTTCAATAGGATAATTTAAATTTTTTGATTTCACCGACAATTCAACAGGTTTGTGATTTATTTTGTAAGAAAATCCAAATTTATATCCTTCACTTTCGCCGTCTTTTACATCTTCTATGCTTTTTAAATAAATCTCTTCTATAAATTTTGTTTTTCTAGCTATAAAATTAATTGCACTTGAAAAACTTACATATAAATCACTCTCAAATACTGTTTCCTTTAAATTACCATAATATTCTATTACACCATTGCCTTTTACTACTAAGCTGTCTTGAGCATACATATATATTCTTGTATCGTCTCCTTGAACTATTTTTCTTACATAGTTAATATCTTTATCAAAAAACTGATTAATGATTTCTTCTGTTTCATTTTGTGAAATATAATCGATGACATAAGGGTTACTAATTTTTTTAGTTATATTTACAGGAACAAAAACATCTCTTTTTTCCTCACCTATAAATAAAATAGCATCTCCCGGATAATATTTCGTGAGTTCTTCATCTGACTTAATTGCATCTATAACTCTAGAAAGTTCTCTTAATTTATAGTTATCACTCTTTATTTTAATATACTGTGAATTGTTTGCCAGCATCATGTATTCATCTGTACCTAAATAGAAGTATATTGTGTCTATACTTTTTATTTTCTTATATATTTTATTACCGTTTTGAATATCAAGCAGACTATTTATAAATCTAAAGTCCATTTCTTGATCAAGTTTTATTAATAAAGACTTTTGAACATACATTTCAGATATTATTTCACCATTAAAGGCACCTTGATCCTCAATGATAATATCTTTATCCTGTAAGAATTTTGTTAAAGCTGTTTGTGACAGTTCCCACAATTTATATTTTTCGTTTGAATATATTACTTTATGGTTTTGTTCAGAATAGTTTACAATATATTTCTCTGGCGCTATAAAATCAGCTTCCTTATATTTAATACTTGCTACAGTTGTTTTAGGATTAAATAGAAAATTCGTATTAAAAGAAATCCCTGTCATAAGTTTCTGACAGAGTAGTATACTAACTATAAATAATACTGTTAAAATGCACGTTTTTATATGCTCTAATTTCATCCCAGTCATCTCCAAGACTATTTTTCTACATCTGGATTATTCTCATAGTCTATTTCATCTACATTGCTTTTTCCCTCTTCTACATCATCACTATTATAATTTTGCTGAGGCTCTTCTAAATCTAAAATACTTGTTGTTTTTATATTTTCTAAATATTCTTTTGCCTTTTCTTGATCTGCAACTATAATGTTTTTAATAAAAGCTTTTTTTACATTGCCTTCTTTATCCCTAATAAATATAAGAATTCTAATATTACCTGTCTCAACATTGATTTCTTCAGTAAATATGCCAAGTTCTTTAACATCTATCTCTTTTGCTAATATCTTTTTTGCAGTTTCTAAGTTTTGTAATACTTCGTCTTTGTTTTCTAAATTATCTAAATTCAACTCATTATTGTCAGCATCAAATATTATAATTTTTGTTTCTTCTTCGTCGTTTGAATCTTCATTTTTATCGTTATCATTATTCTTATCTATTTGTATATCATCATCATTAAAATTCAAATCTCTTTCTTCATAATCATCCTTATCTTGTGTTGATTCATTCTCGACTGCCTCTCCAACAATATTTTGCTTCAGAGGAGTCTTTTCTTCTATAAGTTCATCTTGCTCATTATTTAAATCATCCATAACTTTAAGATGAAGAAAATCTTCAATATCAGTTTTCATATCTTTACCTTCTAGACGATAAGCTTCTATTAGAACTTTTAGTCCTTCTTTAGCTTTTCCAGAAACTAATATGCATTTTTCAGAAGTAATCAAATTATCTTCAGGAGATGTTATTTCTATATTTTCTATTAACTTATCATTTTCTGTTTTTACTGCTTTTCCTATTTTAGATTGTTCTGGCATGCTAGGCGTAGTTGTTACGTCTGCATATGCTACAGAACCACCAGCAATTAAAAGTATAATAAAACACATTCCTATAAACATCTTTCTGAACATACCTTTTTCCTCCTCAACACAATGACTGCAATTTTACACTTTAATTATATAATAGTAATATTACAATTAGATTACAATGTAATTAAAAAAGAATTACATAATACGTCATGTTTATTGTGCTGTATTTTCTTCTACCAGTAATATTATTTTTACCTCTGTTCCTTTATTATATTCACTATCAATTTCTATGGTGCCTTTATGTGCTTGTATAATTTGTTTTGCGATAGCTAAACCAAGTCCTGTTCCTCCCATTTCTCTAGACCTAGCTTTATCAACTCTATAGAATCTCTCAAATATTCTATTTAAGTCTTCCTTTGGAATACCAATGCCATTATCTTTAATCGTTATATATATATTATTCATATTTTGAAATGCTTTTATAGATATTTCTCCCTGTTTAGGAGTATATTTGATTGCATTACTTAGTATGTTTAATACTACCTGCTCAATTCCATCCTTATCCGCATATATATTCGGTATATTCTGTTCTATACTCAAATTAATTGTCTGCTGTTTTTCTTCTGCTGCTATTTTAAGCTTCATTATTGCTGTATCTAATAAGCTTTTAACAGATATGTTCATGAATTTCCATTTTATATGTTTATAATCCATATTTGATAATTGTAACAAATCTCTAACTATCCTAGTCATTCTATCACATTCACTGTTTACTATATCTAGAAATCTTAATGAAAGTTCTTTTTCGTCTATTGCTCCATCTATTATTGTTTCAGTATAACTTTTTATAGTTGTAATTGGTGTCTTAAGCTCATGTGAAACATTAGCAACAAATTCTCTTCTCATCTTTTCAAGTTTTTGTTGCTCTGTTACATCTTGAAATACTACTATAACTCCTCCAATTTCTTCATTATCACTCTTAAACGGAGCATATTTAGCTAAATAGGATGAATTACCTATATTTATTAATTCATTGCCTTTCCAGCTATTATTTTTTTTCATATATTCTAGTGTCAATTTATTATCCAGTGTAGATATAGTATAATCATAGTCAACATCTATTAATGCGTCAAAACTTGTTTTTAATATATCTAAGGCAATTGGGTTAGCATGAAGTATATTGCCATCTATATCACAAGCTATTATTCCGTCAGCCATATAATTAAATATTGTATCCATTTTGCTTTTTTCTCTATATATTTCTGCCAATGTATTTTTTAACTTTGCAGTTAATGTATTAAACATCATAGCTAGTTGACCTATCTCATCATTTGACTTAACGTCAACTCTTTGATCGAAATTTCCTTTTGCCATTTGTTTGGCTTTAATTGTTACATCATTTATCGGCACTGTTACACTCTTAGCAATTAAAAATCCTAAGAAAATTGTTATCAATAAAGCTATTATCGTTCCTCTAATAAAAATCAGCTTTGATTTATTTAACATATCATCAATGTCAGTTAATTCACAGGCTACATATATAATTCCTATTACCTCTCCATCCTCGTTTGATACAGGATATGTAAAATGATTTTCTCTAGAACTTTCTTTTTGGGTTACTGGGGGAATATCCCCCATTTGTTTATTATTTAACGCTTCCAATATATAAGGAGAGTAAATCTCTTTAAATTCAAAAACATTTTTACCAATGAGACTATTATCCCATGGATTAGTTCCTACAATTTTAGGATATTCACCATTTTCTATAATATAGATTCTATAATTAATTGGTAATGGCCAATTATTAAATGTATTCTGATCTATATTTTCTTCCCATTTTTCAGATTTGATTGCTGGTGATGTGTTTGCAAGTCTGTCTACATACCCACTCATTGTTTTAGTAGTCTGGTCTATTTGTAGCTTTTCAAATTGTTTAATTATAAATACACCTACAATAAGCATAGCTATAAAAACCAACAAGAAATATATTGTTGTAAATTTCCATCTTATGCTTTTAAACATTATTAGTTCCTCCTAAAATAGTACCCTACTCCTCGCTTTGTAATTATATATTTAGCATTGCTTGAATTATCTTCTATTTTTTGTCTTAGTCTTCTTACTGTTACATCTACAGTTCTGATATCTCCATAGTATTCATATCCCCAAACTTCTTCTAATAACTGTTCTCTAGAAAAAACTTGCTCTGTCCTCATACATAAGAATTTTAATAATTCAAATTCTCTTAATGTCAATTCAACAACTTTTTCTCTTTTCAATACTTCATACTTGTTTAAATCAATTACTAAATCACCCGAAACAATAATATCCTTATTAGTAGATGGTATGGTTAATTCTCCTCTTCTTATATTAGCTTTTACTCTTGCCAACAATTCTCTCATACTAAAAGGTTTTGTTATATAATCATCAGCACCTAATTCTAAACCTAATATTTTATCTACTTCTTCCTCTTTTGCAGTAAGCATTAGTATTGGAGTATTTAGCTTCTGTCTTATTTCTTTTAAAACCTGAAAACCATCCTTATTAGGCAGCATAACATCTAACAACATCAAATCAGGTTCATACATAAAAGCCTTTTTTACAGCCTCATCTCCATCATAAGCCAAGCTAACATCATAACCCTCTTTTTCTAGATTAAATCTCAAAATATCCGCTATTGGCTTCTCATCATCAACAACTAAAATCTTTTTACTCACTCTTTTCACCTCTTTATACATCTATTAATCCCTACATCTAAAAAAATTTAATATCCTTAAAATCAAAATGCTGTTTTAGTGAAAACAGCTAATCAAATATTGTATTTATATGGTTATTTATATATTAATAAGAAATATTTTACATTGATTGCTCATTTGTATAATAATCATACTTATTATATCATAATATTCTTTGAACTTCATTTCCAATTTATATATTACATCAAATTGTAATATATTTCATTTTAAACTACCCAATATATAATAATACTAAAATAGTTTATCGCAGAATTATATTTAATTCCTTATCTAATGTCAATCTTTTTTATCTATTGCTAAAGGCATAAATCGACTTTCCTAATAAACTAAGGAAAATTTATTATGCCTCTAGCACCAAGATTTTTTACTATTTAATTATCAATAATTTTCTAACTCTTCATCATCTTCAACATATTTATATTTTACAACTAAATCATCGTCTTCGTCATAAACATAGATTTTTACATCTTTTTCAAAGCTTTCTGATATTTGTTCTGCAAATTCTTCTACAAAATCTTTAAAATCACTAATCCCTCTATCTTCCCAACCATCATCGTTTTTATCAAAGTTTTTACCTTCCATCTTAACTTTTATGTACGAAGAATATTCATCAACATCATATTTGAACTCTAAATCTTTCTCATCGCCTTCATATACCTCATAATAATCTTCTAATGAATCTTCAGCTTCTTTTTCTGTAGAGTAATTTCCCTTCTCACTTAACACCTTAAATTTTGATGAACTATAATCATATTCATATTCACCGGCTACGTCATTATCATCATCATATATATATATTTTTGTGTCTTTTTCATACTCTTTAGCTACTATTTTTAATAAGTTTTCGATGAAATCTTGAAAATCATTCTTATCTCTTTTTTTCCATTTTGACGTATCTTTGTCAAAATTTTGCCCCAAGCCTTTTACTTTAGCATAATTTTCATAATTTTTAATCTCATATTTAAACTCTAAATCATATGCTCCATCATCATATAATTCATAATTATTGTTTAATGTTTTTATAAAATCATTTGTAGTATTATTTGTATTTGGATTATTCATATCTAAAAAGCTTCCTTGACCAGCTTTTTTAAATAAATACACAGTATTAGATTGTTCTATCCATACAGCCTCATAATTTATATATTTTGCCATATCATTTACGGGTATGTAAAGTGTACCATCATAAGATATAGGTTGTTTTGATAAAACCATAGGGTTTGAGTCTAATAATACATTTGTATTTGTTAACAATGCTTTGATTTCTTGGCTGTAATTTGCTCCAATAGATGTACTTCCTAACATTAAAATAACGATTAGTAATACTAATCCAACTTTTCTTTTCATAATTGCCTCCCTGTTCAACACTTATACAAATCTTTATTTTGTTTAAATTATACCACTATTTCTAAATAATCTCTATTATATTTTATTATTAATATAACCTTTGTATAAATAGGTACATTTTATCAAATTTAAAAACACCTTTCTAACTAAATAATGAAAGTAATTTTTCTTTTTAAATACTAAAAGATAATACCTTGCTATCTAAGGTACTATCTTTTAAAACTTGATTTCTATAAGGAAGCTCTATTTGATTTAATTTGCTTTCTAATTCTTCGACAGTAGACCACTAACCTTTCTTTTCCATTCTTTGTGCATGTTACTAATGATAGATTGTATTCTCCTTTATTTTTTGTAAAACATTTTTTATTATCAGGAGAAATCACCTCTATATCATAAACTACATAAGTAAAATCATCATTAGGGTTAGAAACTGTAACTTCATCACCAATATTAAGTTCGTGAAGCCTATTAAACAGTTTACCATATGTTCTTAGCCTATGAGCTGCCAAAAAAGAGTTTCCTTTTTCCCAATAAAGTGGCGTCCCTCTTATATGGCTTGCTCCTAGCCAGAGATTCTTATCATTTGAATCTTCTATTATTGGTAATTCTAATGAAATTTGATCTATATTTATTACTCCTATAACTTCCCCTGTTTTAGGATAAATCTTTTTTTCAGTTAATTGGGCATTCTCTATAGATGTATGTTGATTAGAGATATCTTCTTTAATTAAGTTTTTATGATTTTGAATATTATTCAATGTATTTTTATATTCTATTAAAATATCTTCTGACCGCTCAATTTTGTTATTTATTTGAGCCTCATTTTCATATTTAATTAATACAAATAAAAGTAACATTAATAAAAATGTTATTATAAATATGGATATTTTTTTTATTTTTCCTTCCTTTACTAATAATCGAAGAAATCTATATATTATTATTGATAGTGTTACAACTAACAGCATTAGGAGAGTTACTTTATAAAAAGAATGTACTCCGAGCATTAAAAATGGGACTCCTGTTTTTGGAATGTCAGGTCCATACATTGAATTCACCACCTTTGCTTTATATTGCAAAAACTTAATACATAACTGAAAACCAATATTATTGCTTGAAACCATCCATAGATTATTTCTGGTATTATTAGAAGCTTTATAATATAATCAATTAGTGTTTTATCTTGAACGTACTTTAATCTATAAACTGAATCTAAATAAGCTAATAAAAGTACTATTAATATAGCTGGTTTAATCCCTTGAAATCCATAGATGAATAAGTAATAAACTAGAAATACTAACGCAACTATTCTAAGCGTCATTAAAAAAATAAATAACCAGTGGTTTAATATTTCACAAACTGTAACTCTATTCCAATAATGAACTCTTAAAGCATCTACTCCACCTCGAAGCCAACGCAATCTTTGTATCCATAATTCTTTAATGCTCAATGGAACATCTGTCCACGCAAACATACTCATACAGGTTGCTACTCTCCAATTATGTTTTAGACACAAAGTCATTTCATAATCTTCTACTAGGCTATTTTCTAAATAAATACGACTATTAATATTTAGTGCTTTTTTTCTATAAATAGGAACAGATTTTAATGCATCAACTCTAAATAATGTTGCCATACCATGAGCAACTTTTATCTTTCCTTTAGTTTCAACTCTATGACTATCAAATTGACCATATTCAATATGTTGTATTGTCCAAAGTATTTTTTTCCAGAACGATTTCCCATCATATGGTATTATTCCTGCTCTAGAGCATACAGCAGCTAATCTTTTGTCTTTTGAAAGCATTTTAATTCCAAATTTTAATGCATTTTTATCAAGTAAAGTATCTGCATCCATGACTAGAACGTAATCCTTTAATTTTAATTTATCAAAAGCTTGATTTAATGCGCCAGCTTTTCTTCCAGTATTATTTTTTGTCTCAAATATCATAACGTTTTCTTTGGTAGTTTTTTTGAATTCATTAATAATAGGTATTGTATTATCAGTACAGTTATCACATATAATAACAACTTTATTGGGCTTTACTGTTTGAGAAAAGATGCTCATCAAAGTTTTACTTATTATTTCTTGTTCATTATGAGCTGGAATAAACACTGAAACCTTTTTTTTTCTTAAATAGTTACTCATTTGAATCACCCTAAATTCGTCCATTTATGTAAATATATTTGGAAAGTTTATGAAATATACATACTTTTCTATAATAATATGTTCACTGGGAATAATTAATTTCAAAAATACAAAAACACCTATTATAGATTTATGTATATCAACACAAAACCAAATTTATAATAGATGTTTTGATTTTTTAACTAAGCACTTTTTTACTATCTAATTAAACCCAAATTATTATATAAAAAATTAAATACTATTTAGGGTTAAAAATTATATTTGTTTTATTTCCTTTAAAATCTGTAATATAAATTCCCATGTCCTTTTTGTTGACTTGATATTTAATCTTTCATCTGGAGTATGTACGTCATGCATATTTGGTCCTATAGCAATCATATCTACATTTTCTAACTTTTCACTTAGTAATCCACATTCTAAACCTGCATGTATTGCTGCTATTTCAGGTTTTTTATTATATTCTTCTTTATATACTTTTATAAATAACTCCCTAAGCTTTGAATGCCTATTATATTTCCACTCTGGATATGAAGATACAAGCTCAAATTTAGCATTATTACTTTTAGCTAATGTTTCTATTTGCTCTAATATATACTGTTTTAAACTTCCTACTGAACTTCTAGTAGCACTTTTAAATTTTATTGAATCTTTATCAACCTGTACTACACCAATATTTGTTGAGCTTTCAACTAATCCTTCTATATCCATACTCATAGTCTGTACTCCATAAGGAATATTCATCAATATACTAATAACATTGTCTGTTGTTTCATCCGAAAACATTCTTTTTTCACTATCATTTGATATTTCTACGTCTATGTTAAAGTTCGGATCTGACAAAGCCAATTCATTTTTTATAGCAGTTGATATCTGATCTATTTGTTTTTTAAACAATATATTATTTTTTTTGTTTACTAACAATTTAGCCTTTGCTTCTCTAGGTATTGCATTTTCTTTTAATCCACCACTTATATATGCTAATTTAATATCACATGTTTTCTTTAACTGATTTAAAATACGTCCTATTAATTTATTAGAATTACCTCTATTTTTGTTTATTTCGCCTCCTGAGTGTCCACCTTTTAATCCTGTAATCATTAAAGAATATTTATCGTATTCTTCAGGCTCTATTTCCCAATGTATTGGTAAATCTATTATAGTTCTTGCTCCTCCTGCACAACTTGAAAAAAATACACCTTCATCCTCAGCATCAATATTTATTAAATACTTTCCTTCAATATCAAACGTTTTTAATTTAGCCGCACCCTTTAATCCAATTTCTTCCTCAGAAGTTATTATTACTTCCAATGGTGGATGTGGAATATCTTTTGCAGCTAATATAGCTAAACAATATGCCACTGCTATGCCATTATCTGCCCCTAGTGTTGTTCCTTCTGCTGTTAGATATTCACCCTCTAGCTTTAATTTAATTGGATCTCTTAAGAAATCATGAATATATGATTCGTTTTTTTCACATACCATATCCATATGTCCTTGCAAAATAACAGCAGGTAAATGTTTATACCCCTTAGTTCCATCTTTTTTTATTACTACGTTCAAAGCTTTATCTTGTCTAGCTTCTAGATTATGTTTTTCTGCAAATTTCATTAAGTAATCACTGATTTGTTTTTCGTTTCCTGATCCCCTCGGTATATTTGATATTTCATAGAAGTAATTGAAAACCTCTTTTGGTTCTAATGCTTTTAAAGCTTCCTTATTGTCCATAATTTCACCCCTATTCTTTAGATGTTAACTTAATTTAAATCTTTTAACAAAAGTTTTCATTGCTTATATGTAGTATTTAATTACATGTTTACATTAATAGAATATTATTTTTAATATCATTATACATCTTTATTAACTAAAAAGTATAGTCTACTATTATTATAACAATTTATAATCAAAAAATAAATCAACACACTTTATCTAGAAATGACACAAGGTAGAATAGTTACTATACTAATTTTTTAGCCGCTTAATTCAATAACAAAATATATATTTTGATTTTCCCACAATTTTGCAAATAAATTAACTACATATATGTAGATTTTAATAACATATGTACTTTCTTATGCATAAATTAAATCATAGGAAGGTGATTTATATGTTCAAAAATAGACCATCTAAGTTGGACTCAGTAGTAAGTACAAAAATTAAATCTAAATCAAAAGGGAAACTACCTGTAATTATTAGATTTAAAGATAATGACCTTAACAGTGTTAGCAATATGATACTAAACATGTCTGGTAAGATAAAACATAGTCTTCCTATTGTTAATTCAATAGCTTGTAGTATGAATTTAGATACTATTGAAAATTTATCAAAAAATCCTAATATAGAGTATATATATTATGATGCTAAAGTTTTTGCACTTATGGATATTGCTAGAGCATCTGTAGATAGCCAATATGCTCATAATTTAGGTTATACCGGAGAAGGTATCACTGTTGCCGTAATAGATACAGGAGTTTCACCTCATATGGACCTTGTTAAACCCCAAAATAGGATTGTTGGTTTTAAAGATTATATAAACAATAAAACAAAACCATATGACGACAATGGTCATGGTACTCATGTTGCTGGTATTATAGCTGGTAACGGCTATTCTTCAAGAGGGAGATACGCAGGTATTGCTCATAAAGCAAATATACTTGGTATAAAAGCACTTGATGAAAATGGAAGCGGAACTACATCAGATATCTTAAGTTCAATACAATATGTCATTGATACAAAAAATGTATATAATACAAAAGTCTTAAATCTTTCGTTAGGAACACCTACTAACAACTCATATAAAAAAGATCCTCTATCCTTAGCTGCCGCTCAAGCGGTTAGAGCTGGAATAACTGTTGTAGTAGCAGCTGGCAACAGTGGTCCTTCAAAAAAAACTATATTATCCCCCGCTAATACTCCATCAGTAATAAGTGTTGGTGCTGTAGATGATAATAAGACTAAAGAAATTAATGATGATTTTATTGCTTCATTTTCCAGTAGAGGTCCAACAAATGATGGCTTAAATAAACCTGATGTTGTAGCTCCTGGTGTTGATATATCGTCATTATCTAGTAAAAACACTTCCTCTTATGTATCTCTAAGTGGTACATCTATGGCTTCACCATCTGTTGCTGGAGCATGTGCCTTACTATATCAAAAGGAAGGCCATTTATCTCCTCAGAAGGTTAAAAATATGTTAAAATACTCATGTATATCATTAAAAGATTCACGGAATAATCAAGGAACTGGGTTAATAAACTTAAAGAATCTATTTAATAAAGATTCGTCAACTGTTCCGGACATTGATTATTCATATTCTAGAAAAGACGATAAAATTGTAATAGAAATAACACTAATAGTTATTTTACTATTCCTAATATTAAGTTGTTGCTGTTGTAATAGATATTATTAACCACAGCTAGCTACAAATTTAATAATAATCGAGTAAGAGTACCTTTTTTCAAAAAGGTACTATCTCTATATATTTTGAATAAATCTTTTTGGGTATTTTAATATGAATAAATATCTTTTTAACTTGTAAACTCACTCTCACTCTTACTCTGAGTAAACAAATAACCAAATTAAAATTTGGTTATTTGTTTACTGATATGAGCATACTTTTTGTACGTTATTAATCGTAAAATCTTTCAATAACGAAAAAATTCTTAATTTAAGCCACCCTTATTTAGTTCTATTCAATATATTGCAATGGATTTTGATGTTTTCCATACTTTAATATTTCAAAATGAACATGTGGTCCTGTACTTCTACCAGTATTCCCAACAGCTCCTATTTTTTTATTTTTATAAACCTTTTCACCAACTTTAACATAAAGTTTGCTGCAATGTGCATATCTAGTATTATAACCATCACTATGGCATATTTCAACCATATAGCCATAACTTCCTTTATATCCAGCAAATACAACTATTCCAGTAGCTGAAGCTTTAATTGGAGTTCCTACCCTAGAAGCTAAGTCTATACCTGTATGAAAAGATCCTTGCCTTGGACCATACCTGGAAGTAAGTTGTCCATTAGTTGGTATTATAAACTTTTCCTCGTTTTTTTCTAATAATACTTCAATATTTTTTATTTCTTTTTGTTCCTGTATTAGTTCCTTAATTTTCTTTTGCATTAAAATTTCTTCTATTAACAAATCATTTATTTCTTCTTTTGTACAAATATTTTTTTTATCAAATCGTGATGTTTCTAACATATTGTCTGCTTTTATATCATATACATTTGTTATAATGCTCAATGGTACATGCTTTTCTTTTATATATTTAAAGGACAACACAGTAGTTACTATAATAAAAATAACTATTAACTCTGATAATAACCATTTGAAATTTATTATTTTCATTTTAATTCTCCCAAATAATATATTTAAATTATAATATTACTCATCTTGGTATATTTTATGCGTATATTGTAAAAATATTTAATTTAATTGCTTTATCTTATTTACTATACTATCTTTTTATATGTATTAAATATAGCTCCATATTATTACTAAAAACATTTTTAGTTATTGCAAATCATTATATAGTAAAGATAATTATTTTAATTATAAAACTCATATTCACTTCATCTTCTGAGAGTAAGGGATTTATAAGAAATAGAAATTAAAGATTTGAATTTTCTGCTCATAAAAAAATCTAGGATTTAAATCCTAGATTTTTATCTATATTTTTTATTAATATACTTTAACGGATCTTGATTTTTATCATATTTTAAGACTTCAAAATGAACATGAGGTCCCGTACTTCTACCTGTATTCCCTACGGCTGCAATGGTCTTATCTTTGTATACTTTATCTCCCTTTTTAACATAAATTTTGCTACAATGCGCATACCTAGTTTTATAGCCTCCACCATGGCTTATTTCAACCATATACCCATAAGTTCCTTTATAGCCTGCAAATGTAACAACTCCTCCATCTGCCGCTTTAATAGGCGTGCCTGTCCTTGAAGCTAAGTCTATACCCTTATGAAACGAACCCCATCTTGGACCATATCTAGAAGTCAATCTTCCACTTGTTGGTCTTTTAAAAATTCCAGTACCTTTTAACGGCGGTATTTCCTTAGTTCCTCTAACTACTAATTGTGGTTTCGGATTAGCTGTAATAGTTTCGCTTATAACATCTTTTCCCATTTCTACACCATTTTGTTTTTCTACTAGTGCAACTACTTCTTTTTCACCATATATACCCCGTCTTTTTACACGCGTTTCATCCTTATATAAACTAGAAGTTTCTTCATATTCTGTTTCAAAGCCTATTTTTTCTAAAAATGTCTTCTGTTCTTTAGTTACAACTGTAATGAATGGTTTTGGTACTATTAGGCTTAATTTATCATCTATATGCAGGTATCCATTAACAAATTGAGGATTTGCTTTTTCTAAGTCTGAAACTGATATGTTGTATTTTTTAGAAATACTCCACAAGCTTTCTCCTTCTTTTACTGTATGTGTTTTTTCCTCAGTAGTTCCTTTTCTTATGTAATTTAAAAGCTCTTCATAGTCAATTATATTTGCTAATGGTTGCTCTTGTTCTACAATCTCAATCTTTTCTAATAAGTTTATTTCTTCTAGTTTTCCATTTTCAGCTTCTATTCTTTCTATATATGGCTCTTTTATATTATTTAGTATATTATTTGCTTCTTCCTTTGTTTTTAGCAAACCGATATTATTTCCATTAACTTTTATCGCATAAGCATGTACATTAAAAGATAGTGTCGACAGTATCGATTTTTTTAATTTAGATACTGATGTTAATTCGTTACTTTCAACGTGTGTATTTTTAAACTCTAATTTTTGTTTAATAACTGTATCACAATTATAGTCTTTATTAATACTATCTTGAATATCTTCTAATAATTTAACTACAGTCTCCTGTTTCCTTACTATACCTATTTCTTTATTCCCAAAGATTACATTAAATGCTCTTGTTTCTAGCTCTTTTCTGGTGTCATATTCTCTTTTATCATTCAGTACTCTAATCGTAGTACCACACAGTATTCCAATCATTAAAAAAATTGAGAGCTTCAAACAAGTTTTTCTGTTAATAAGTTTTTTCAACCTATCAGCCACTCTTGAATAATCAATATTCATAAAAAATCTCTCCTATATTTTTTTACCTTTGCTTATTTAGTAATATGCATGTAACATCTTTGTAATATTTTCGTAATACAATCTCATATTCTATTATATCATAATTATCATGTTTTGCAACTCTAAGCATTTTACAGAATTCTCTTCATATTTTATTTGTTTTCAATTTTATTTACATTCATTTATTATTTTCTTCATTTTTTATTAAATTAATACCTTTTTGGCTCAAATATTTTAAAAACATCTAATTTAAGGTATTATTAAATTTATTAAACACTACATAAAACATTACGTGCTGTATGTTATAATATATTAAAGAATGTTACTAAGTGGAAGGTGGATTTAATTGAATTTCTTTTTAGGTACAACTGAAATAGATTTAGGAAATACTACAGTTGAAAATATATTCATAGACGATTTTATGCCAATGGCAAATGGCACTGATGTTAAAGTTTATTTACTTGGCTTTAAATATGCAAACAATAAGGATAACAATATAATAGTATCTAATCAAACAATTGCAAAAAATTTAAGAACTAGTTTGGATGATGTATTAAAAGCTTGGGACTTTTGGGAAGAAAAGGGTATAATAAAAAAACACTATACTGCTGACTCTAATGATAATAATTATACTGTTGAGTTTGTTAACTTAAAACAATTATATATAGACAAGATTATAAAGCCTGCTCAAACTGATACTTCTAAAACAAATTATACTTGTACTCCATCAGATATAGTAGAATTAAAAAATTCACCCGCTGTAAATAATATGTTTAATAATATAACGGATATAATAGGACGTACATTAGTACCTAATGAATATAAAAAAATATTAGAATGGATATATAATTATAATATGAGTACTGATATAATTGTAAAAGCATTTGAATTTGCTAAGGAAAAAAGGAATATAAAAAGTTTAAATTATGTGCAAGGCATTCTTAAAAATTGGTATGATTTAAAACTTACAACTATAGATAACTTAAATGCCTATTTAGAATCAAATGACACTAGATATAAGTTATACAATCAAATAAAAGAGGCTATTGGCTTTAAAGGTAATTTTTCAACTCCTATTAAAAACCTTATTAACAAATGGGTTGATGAATGGAATTTCAGCTTAGATGTTATATTGATAGCATGTAATGAAACTCTTAAAATTGCAGAACCAAATTTTAGATATTTAGATGGTATACTAACTAAATGGCATAAAACCAATTTAAAAACAGTTGAAGCTGTTGAAAATAACCAAAAACAATTTAATGAAAAAAGAACTACTAAACAGAATAAACAAAGCTCTCCTAATTCAAATATTAAAAAAGATATGTTTAAAACAAAGTTTCATAATTTTAAACATACAACTACAAAATATTCTGACAAAGAGCTTGAAGAAAAGCTAAATAAAAATTTACAAAAAAAACTTCAACAAAAAGGTCTAAACAACTTATACAAAAATAATGTATAAGGGAGGGTAAATATTTATGAATGAACAAATTATAAAAGAAATATTAAGAAATTATGAATTAAAATTGGATAGAAAAAAATATGAGCAAAACAAAAGAATTCAAGAGGTTTATTCACTAGTACCTAGAATTAAAGAAATAAATAAAGAAATTACTTCACTAGGTATATTAACATCAAAGGAAATTCTAAAAAACTCAGCTAATCTTGAAAATGAACTAGAAGAATTAAAATTAAAAACTAAAAAATTAAAACAAGAAAAAGCTATACTAATGACAGAAAACAATATTCCAATTAACTATACAGATATAGAATATGATTGTGAAAAATGTAAGGATACAGGATATACCGAAAACGGCCAAAAGTGTAGCTGCTTTAAACAAGCACTTATTAGTATTGCTTATAAGATGTCTAATTTAGAGCATATACTTTCTAAAGAAAATTTTCAAACCTTTAATATTGATTTGTTTTCTGATGAAATTTATGAAGATGAACAACTTACTCCAAAAGAAAATATGAAATTCGTAGCAAATGTATGTGAAGGCTTTGTTATTAATTTTGATGTAGACAATGAAGAGAATTTACTTTTTTATGGTACTACAGGCTTAGGTAAAACATTTATGTGTAATTGTATAGCTAAAAGCTTACTTGATAAGGGTAAAATAGTCTTATATCAAACTGCATTTAAAATTTTAGATATTATTAGAACATATAAGTTTAAAGATAATGCCAAAGACAATTCATATCAACTAGCTTATAATTTATTATTTAATGCTGATTTATTAATTATAGATGATTTAGGCACTGAATTAACTACAGCTTTTACTAATACTGAAATTTTCAATATATTAAATTCTAGATTAATTACTGGTAAAAAAACTATTATATCTACTAACCATCATCCTAGAGAACTTTCTCAAATGTATTCTGATAGATTCTTTTCAAGAATATTTGGTAAATTTATTGAGCTAAAATTTTATGGTAACGATTTAAGATGGGAAGAATAGATTAATATTAATGTTTTATTGAAAAAATATAATTTATCAACAGTTTTAAATTTCTAATTATATAGATTAAAAAAATCAGCAAATAATTGCTGATTTTTTTATGGTGGGCACAATAGGGCTCGAACCTATGACCCCCTGCTTGTAAGGCAGGTGCTCTCCCAACTGAGCTATGCGCCCTTAACTTATTTGAATTTGGTGACCCTACCGGGACTCGAACCCGGGTTACCGCCGTGAAAGGGCGGTGTCTTAACCGCTTGACCATAGGGCCTTAAAAATGGTGACCCATCGGCGACTCGAACGCCGGACACCCTGATTAAAAGTCAGGTGCTCTGCCAACTGAGCTAATGGGTCGAATGACTACTCTTAGTATTTTACATGATAGCTATTATTATGTCAACAGTTTTTCTTAAAAAATATATATTTTAATTAAAACACCTTAAATTCTTTGTAAATAGTCGAAATAATCTATATTATATCTAATATATGTAAATCTTAGTATTTTGGTTTTATCAAAAAATTTTTATGAGAATATAAAAACCAGCATTGAAAATTGCTGGTTTTTGTATGTTATAACAACGGAAGCAATTACATAGTAATTGCAACACACCGTTTCAACGAGGCGGAAAATATACACACCGCTTGTTAAATCTATTCGGTACCCGCCACCTATAGAAGTTGGGGGATATCTTGAGCCTTGTTATAATATTTCTTCTCTTATTATTGTCTCACTTCTCTTTGGACCTATAGATACTAACTGAATTTTTGTTTCTGTTAGTTCTTCAATCTTCTCTATATACTTCTTAGCATTTTCAGGAAGTTCATCATAAGTTCTAACTCCCTCAATTTCTTCAAGCTTCCAGCCTTGTAGCGTCTCATATACTGGCTCACATTGAGCTAATAAATTTAAACTTGCTGGAAAATCTTCAATGTATTTATCGTTTAATTTATATTTTGTACATATTTTCAATTCTTTTAAATCAGCTAATGTATCAAGTTTTGTTAAAGCTATTCCTGAAAAACCATTAATAGCACAAGAATATTTTAACATAACTATATCTAACCAACCACATCTTCTAGCTCTTCCGGTTGTTGTTCCGTATTCGAAACCTCTTTCCCTTATCCAATCACCAGTCTCATCAAAAAGTTCTGTTGGGAAAGGTCCTTTTCCAACTCTGGTTGTATATGCCTTTACAACTCCTATTGCCTTTTTTAAATCGAATGGACTTATTCCTGAACCAATCGCTACACCACCTGATATCGGATGAGAAGATGTTAGAAATGGATATGTTCCATAATCAATATCTAATAGTGTCCCTTGAGCTCCTTCAAATAGAACTTTTTTACCCTGTTTAACACTTTTATTAATAAATGCAGTAGTATTAATTATATAAGGTTTAATAACCTCAGCATATTCTAAATACTCTTTTACAATTTCGTCTTCGTTTAAAGGTTCTTCATTATATAGTTTTTCTATTATTTCGTTTTTAGCTTTAATATTACTTCTTAGCTTATCTTCAAAATATTCTTTGAAGAATATATCACACATTCTGATACCACTTCTCTCAACCTTATCTTTATAACAAGGTCCTATTCCTTTTACTGTAGTACCTATTTTTTGTTTGCCTCTCTTTTTTTCCTCTAATTCATCAAGTTTTAAATGATATGGAAAAATTATATGTGCTCTGTCGCTGATTTTTAAATTATCTGTTTTTATTCCTAAGTCATTTAAATACTTAATTTCTTTTAATAAAGATTTAGGATTCACAACTACTCCATTTCCTATAACTGAAGTTTTGTCTTCATAAAAAATGCCAGATGGTATTAAGTGTAATTTGTACTTCTTATCTCCAATTTCTACTGTGTGACCAGCATTGTCTCCACCTTGGTATCTTACTACAACATCTGCTTTTTTTGATAAGTAATCTGTTATTTTACCTTTTCCTTCATCTCCCCATTGAGCTCCTAAAACAACAAGAGTAGACATATTCATCTCTCCTTTATTTTAACCTAGATTATTCATAGTAAATTAAATATTATATTGCATCCTTATGGTTACGTCTGGATAAACCATCCACACTAAACTAAATTTTAGGTTTTTTATAATTAAGGACTTACAGCATATTACTCAACGTTGTATAAATAATCAGATTTAATTATTTTTAATAAATTATATGAAATATTTATATTGATTCTAAAGCGAACATTCCCTTTCTCATAATATCAAAATATAATAAAAAAGTCAATTAAATACGAATTATTATATTGATACATCTCAAAATATTCGTATGAATATTTTTTTTAAATAAACTATTTATAATTATAATATCCACAATTTAAGAAACAATTTAGTCTATTTTTATTTTTATTGAATTCGTTGATTTAACTAGTCTTGAGCTAAGTATTTTAATTTTTAAATTGTTACACTCACAACTTATCCACAAGTTATCCTCTGTTTTTGTGGATAAAAAAAGTGCTCTTTTTTTTTCAAAAAAGCACATGATTTTTTATCCCTGTAAAATACACTGTTTTAAAAAACATTAATATTTATTTTTATAAGTTCAAAATAACATAAAATTTATCCACATTTTCAACACAAATTACCTGTGATTATTTTTTTAAAAAATCCACAAAATCTTTAGCAAATATTCTACATTTTTCTAAAGAATTTTCATTTGGTAAAAAAGCAGCCTTTAGCCCCGGTACTGCTATCTTAAGCTTGTGATTCTTTAGGTTATCTTCCATTATATTTATTGCTTCTCCACTCCAGCCGTATGAACCAAATGCTGCAGCAGCTTTACTTCTATTTGTAATAGGATTTAGTACTGCAAATAATTTATATATTGGAAGGAGTATATTTTGATTTATTGTTGGGCATCCGATTAACAAAGCTGTTGAAGTTTCGATTTTTTCTTCTAGCTCAAATAAATCTATATTTTCAATATCACAAACATCTACTTCTATATTATTATCAACAATTTTTATTTCATTAGCAATTTCTTGTGCCATTTTCCCAGTATATCCATATGCTGATACATATGGTATAAAAATTTTATGTTGCTTTAATTTTTCCTTTACTCTACAAAGGTCTTTAGACATCTGAATATACTTTTGTGGTTTTGATCTTAGTATTGGTCCATGCCCTGGACATATAACTTCTATATCTAAATCTTTTATTTTATCTATAGCACTAAGCATATAGTTACTAAATGGTTTTAAAATTACATCAAAATAATATTTAAATGCTTCATCAAAATTATCTACTAAGTCATCAAACATCCTCTCGTCACAAAAATGACATCCAAATGAATCACACGTAAATAACACTTTATCTTCTATTAAATAAGTATACATTGAATCTGGCCAATGCAAAAAAGGTGCTGATATAAATTTTAAAGTTTTATTCCCTAAATCTAATGTATCTCCATCTTTTACTATTTTATACTTAAAGTCAATATCAACCATGTATTTTAAAAAATTTATAGCTGATTTTGAAGCGACTACAGTCGCGTTAGGCGCTATCCTTAATAAATGTTTAAGATTGCTAGAATGATCAGGTTCTGTGTGATCTAAAACAATATATTCTATATCATCTGGATTTACTACCTTTTTTACTTTTTGAATGTATTCATCTTTAAAAGTTTCTTTGCTTGTTTCAACTATAGTTTTTTTATCAGCATCAATGAAATAAGAGTTATACGTTGTTCCATATTTAGTTTCCATTACAACATCGAATGTTACTAAAGAAGGATCTAATACACCTATCCACTTAACATCCTTTTTTATGTTAAGAATTCTATTATTCATTTATACTCCTCCTAACTTTTTCTATACAAAGTTAGTTATACCCTATTACCTAATCTTTAAACCCTAGTTGATATGTTTTAAAAAAACTATTATTTTTATCTAACTAGGTCTCTCCATATTTAAAAACTTAGTGTATTTACCCATGAATACTAAATCAACTGTTCCCGTAGGACCATTACGTTGTTTTGTAATAATGATTTCTCCAATATTTTTTTTCTCTGTATCTTTATTATAATATTCATCTCTGTATAGCATCATAACAACATCCGCATCTTGCTCTATAGCACCTGATTCTCTTAGATCTGATAATATAGGTCTATGATCTGCTCTTAACTCTGGAGCACGAGATAATTGTGATAATGCAATTATAGGAATATCCAATTCTCTAGCCATACCTTTTAGTCCTCTAGATATTGCTGATATTTCTTGTTGCCTATTTTCAGATCTGCCATCACCATTCATTAACTGAAGATAATCTATCATAACTAAATCTAATCCTTGTTCTATCTTTAGTTTTCTACATTTAGCCTTCATATCATTAAGTGTAATTCCAGCAGTATCATCAATAAATATTTTTGCTGATCCTAATGGTCCCATTGATCTGCCTAATCTACTCCATTCTTCATCATTTAAGTCACCAGATATGATTTTTTGTAACTCTACATGGGATTCTGCACTTAGCATACGTTGAACTATTTGTCCTATAGACATCTCCAGACTAAATATAGCTACTGAAGCACCATATCTTAACGCACAATTTTGTGCTACATTAACAGTAAAAGCTGACTTACCCATAGAAGGTCTAGCTGCTACTAATATTAAATCTGATTTTTGCAAACCTGATGTTTTTCTATCCAAGTCTACAAACCCTGTAGGTAAACCAGTTATTCCTCCACCTGTTTGAGACATTTCTTCTATTTTATTTAGTGTATCCATAAGAGCTTTATTAATAGTTATAAAACCTTCACTGCTTTTTCTTTGAGTTATATCAAATATTCTCTTTTCTGCTTGATCTATTATATTATCTAACTCTAGCTCGTCCTTATATCCTTCAGCAATAATTTCATTAGATGCTTTTATAAGCCTTCTAAGTATAGACTTTTCTTCAACAATTTCACAATAAATTTTTATATTTGCAGTCGTAGATACTCCGTCTGCTAAATTAGCTAAATAAGTTATACCACCAACTGCTTCTAATATATCTCTCTTAGTTAATTCTTCTGCTAAAGTTATTAAGTCTACTGGCTCATTTTTATTATATAAGCTATATATTGATTCAAATATTTCCTTATTCGCTTCTTTGTAAAAATCATCTCCACTCAACCGTTCTATTGCTGTTATCAATGCGTCCTTATCTAAAATCATAGCACCTAAAACAGACTGCTCTGCTTCTAGGTTATTAGGTGGAATTTTTAGCATATCATTTGTAACGTCCATTTTATCATCCCCATCAAATCTTTAAACTAATTAAAAAGTTTATCAAATAAGACATCAATGCTTCAAATAAAACTCTGCGTCTATCGAAGCAATAAACTTTCTATCGCACCTTAACAGTGTCTTCTTGATATTCATAAACCATATTATTCACAGAAATAAAACCCTAATAATTTATATAACTTTGAATAACATATTGTAAAAGTTAAGTAGAGAACCTAAATAATTACTTACACAAATATATAATAAGTGTTTAGAGCTTCACTACGTCTATTTGAAGCTTAGCTTTAACTTTTGGATGAATTTTAATCTCAACATAAGTAGACCCTAAAGTTTTTATATTATCTTTCATAACTATTTTTTTCTTATCTATCTTAATTTTATGCTGCTCATATAATAAATCAGATACATCTTTTGTGGTTATGGATCCAAATAATCTTCCCTTTTCGCCTGCTTTACTTTTCATTATAACAGTTAGCTTTGATATTTTATCCGCTAAGTCTTCTGCTTGTTTTAAAGTTTCTTGCTCTTTGTGTAATTTTGATTGTTTTTGTTGACTAAGTACTTTAATATTACCTGTTGTTGCTTCTTTGGCTAATTGCTTAGGAAATAAATAGTTTCTAGCATAACCATCTTTAGCTTTTATAATATCTCCTTTTTTACCTAGTCCTTTAACATCTGCTAATAATATTACCTTCATTATTCTTCACCTTCCTCTAAATATTCTGTCACTGCTTTTTCTACTAAAGCTTCCGCTTGGTTTAGGGTTACATCATATAGCTGTGCACCTGCTACTGCCAAATGTCCCCCTCCTCCTAGTTTTTCTAATACTAATTGTACATTGATTTTTCCCAGTGATCTTCCACTAATGTGTATTTTATTATCTTTTATAGCTAAAACAAAAGATGTTGTAATCCCGTTGATATTGAGTAAATCATCAGCAGCTTGAGCTGCTATAAGAATGTAATCATCTACATCTTCATCAAATGAAGAAATTGCTATTTCATTGTTTATTATACGAGCTCTTTTAACAACATCAGCTTTCATTATAAATGTCTCTAAATCATCTTGAAATAGTTGTTTAACTGAAGTAGTATCCGCTCCATAACGTCTTAAAAGAGAAGCTGCTTCAAATGTCCTCACGCCAGTTTTAAAAGTAAAATTCTTTGTATCAACAGCTATACCTGCTAATAATGCCTCTGCCTCAAACTTATCCAAATGAATCTTATTATCCATATAGGCTAATATTTCAGTAACAAGTTCACATGATGATGATGCATATGGTTCAAGATATGTTAATATTGGGTTGTCAATAAATTCTACGCCTCGTCTATGGTGATCTATCAACACAACTTTACCAATAATCTCAAGTAATTTAGGAGCCTCTGTAGATTTGGGTCTATGAATATCTACTACCACGCATAATGAGTCCTCTGTAGCCTTTAAATATGATTGGCTTGATGTAATTACATCATCAAAATAATCAGGCTTTTCATTATATAATCTATTGTATATGTTTTTTATTTGTGGATTTACGTCGTCTAAAACTATATATGCTTTTTTTCCCCTGCTTCTTACCGCATTAGCAATACCTATAGCTGCACCAAAACTATCCATATCACCATTTTTATGTCCCATTATAAATACTTTATCAGACTGATCTATCAATTGTCTCAAAGCATGAGATATAACTCTAGCTCTGACTTTAGTTCTTTTTTCAACTGCTTTACTCTTTCCTCCATAAAAACTTAGGCGTTCAATTTTCTTTATAACTGCTTGATCTCCGCCTCTACCTAAAGCTATATCTATAGCTGCTCTAGCATATTCATACATTTGTGCTGGATTCTTACCAAACACTCCAACTCCTATACTTAGAGTAATTGGCATTTCATTACCTTGATCTATGCTTCTAATATTATCTAATACATCAAATTTGGCATCCTCCAATATTTTTAAAAATCTATTTTCAAATACTATAATATACTTGTCTTGCTCATATTTCCTTATAAAGCCATCAATACTTTTTGCAAATTCATTTAGTATTTTGTCAACTTCAGCAAATACTACTGGAACTCTTGAACTTTCTGTTTTTTTTCTGACTTCATCGTAATTATCCACTTCTATAAGACATACGCTTGTTTTTTCATCTAAATATTTCTGCTTTAGAATAGAAAAACTTGTATTGTCAACAAGATAAAGCATTATAATGTAGTTAGCATTATTTGTATTAGTTTCTTCACTTGTATTTACTACATTATATAATATTTTGTAGTCTCTTTTTCCTATACTTGCTTCTGTAGAACTCATTTTTTCTAAATTTAAAACGTCATCTATGCTTATATTTGGAATTATCTGTTTTATGTTTTCTCCTAGAAAATGTTTTTGCTCAATTATATCCATAAATTTAGGATTATACCACAGTATACTTCCTTCTTTGCTTAATATAACAAGTGGTAAAGGTAAGTTAAATAATGAATCTCTTGTAGCATAATCAAAGTCATCTGTAAGTTTTTGAATATAACTGGTCCATTCAAGTTTTCTTAGATGTATATTTTTTTTATAATAATATATTAAATACCCTAAGATGAATAACATAATTACTGTTATTTTAGGTTCATAAAATGCTAATATACACGTTAAAAGCCCAATTATCAGTAAATATATTTTAGTATCTACGATGAGGTCTTTAACATTGAATTTGTTTGACATTATTTTCCTCCTATAATTTAGCTTCCCTCTTAATCTTTCTAAAGTCAAATAATGCATCTAAAAAACCAAGTAAAGCTATAAATGCATTAATGCTCATATTAATTAATACTATTATTAATACTATAACTCTTAAAAATTTATTTACTTTTAGTTTATTTAAAAAATACATTATTACTGCCAAACCTTGAATGAAATAAAATAAAGCAATTAATATTATAACATTTAGAAAAATAGTATCATAATAAAATATCTCTAGATATCTTATGGCTAAAGATAGTAAAAATATTATTAATGTACCAAATATAACGTTATCAGGTAGTCTAAATTTATGGAATTTGGGTATAGTTATATTCATAAAACCTAGTCTTTTCAACATTGCTAATGATGCCCAATAATTAATATATGTGCATATTAATGAGAAAGCTACAATCATCACTGGTATAATTAGCACTGTAAATTCTGTCATGGTTTTTATAATGTTTTCTAATTGGTTTGTTGTTATATCTGTCATATTCATCTTAGGTAACACTTGCATTTGTATTTCAGATGCCTCTTTCAATATCATCTCAACTTGATCAACAAAACCTACCCCTGATATATAACCTATGCCAGTGATTATTATAGATGTAGATAATAAAAATACTATCGTGCCTCCTATAATAATTTCTATAGGTTTGAATTTCTTATTTATCATGTATACAATGACTATTGATAGTATACCAAATTGGATAAACATACTTAGTGCTGTAAATACATCAGTAAAAAAACCTATGATTAAGGATGTAGTTATTAATGATAATATACAATGTTTAATATCAGTTTTAACTCCTAAAACAATAAATATTGTTGGGAATAATACTAATAAGATTGGAAAACTGTACATAAATACTAAAGTTAATACTATAGCTATAGAAGCTATAACCGCAGTTTGTGTTATTTTATTTGTTTCTTTCTTTAGTTTCAAGAAACTCACCTCAATTTCTTTTTCTTTTAAAATGTTCTAATAAAAAACTTAAATCACCGTACCATTTTTCAATTTTATGTTCTTCTACAATTTTGAGTTTTATTTTACTTTGTATCTTTGCATCTATTTTTTCAAATGATATACCTAGTCTTTTACCTAACAAATAAGTCACAAAAATTATATTCGCTAAAACATCAATTATTACCTCCTGACTTTGTTGCACTTCATGTACTAATAAATCAAACAATGAAGATACAGATGCCAATAATTCACATTTCAACCATTCAATCACTTTTATGTTTTTAGTAATGTCAACATCATTTTTCATTATTTCTCCCCCCAGTATATTATACCAAATTATAATTTAATTAATAAAATTAATCCAGTATAAATATTACACTCTTTATTATTACTAATTACATAATATATCTAAGCATGACCTATTAAAATTCTACATAGGTTTGATTGGTATGTCAAATAATTTAACATAATTGTTTATTCTATAATTCACTTATAAATATGTATAACCCAAATACTAGTTGTAAGAATAATAATATAATAATACTATAATCTAATATTTTTTCATTTACTGATTTTTGATGAAAACCATAACATTATTTTTTTTCTTTTCTAATATTTGTCTATTTGTTCCTTCTATGTGTTATAAAAAAAGAGAAGTATGTCTCAACTTCTCTTATCTCACTTTATTCTGCTGTGTATGGTAATAAAGCTATTATTCTTGCTCTTTTTATAGCTTTTGTAACTTGTCTTTGATGTTTTGCACAAGTTCCAGTTATTCTTCTAGGTAATATCTTTCCTCTTTCAGTAATATACTTTTTAAGCTTATTAATGTCTTTATAATCAACATTATCAACTTTATCTACACAAAAGTTACAAACTTTTTTCTTTCTTCTAAAATTCTTTTTAGCCATGATTTCCCTCCTTACCTAGCTAAAATGGTATATCTTCATCGTCTATTGGCTGAAACCCACCTGTAGCATCAAAATCATTCTGCTGTGGCTGTTGTTGTGGTCTATTCCTATCTACCGCTCTATTACTGTCTCCCCATTCTAAAAATTGTACTCTTTCAGCAACTACATCAGTAGTGTATACTTTCTGTCCTTGTGCATTTTGATAGGATCCAGTTTGTATTCTACCTTGTATAGCAACCATTCTTCCTTTAGAAAGATAATTAGCACAATTTTCAGCCTGTCTTCCCCAAACAGTAATTCTTGGAAAGTCAGCAGTAGGTCTACCCAACCTTTCTGCCTCAGCTTTTTTCTCTTTTGATAAGTCTTTATCAACAGCTAAAGAAAATCTAGCTACAGCAGTTCCATTACCAGGCAAAAATCTCAATTCAGGGTCAGCTGTTAATCTTCCAATTAAAAATACACTATTCATACAGTTTGACCACCTTTTTTATTCTTCAACTCTTACTATTAAATGTCTTAAAACTGGTTCAGAAATCTTTGTTATTCTGTCTAATTCTTGTATGCTTTTATGGCTAGCTTCGAAATTAATTAATATATAGTAACCTTCTCTCTGATCTTTAATTTCGTAAGCAAGTTTTCTTAAACCCCACTCATCTACTTTACTAACAGAACCATCAGTTTCAATTATTCCCTTTAATTTATCAAATAATGCTACTCTATCAGCTTCTTCTAAGTTTGATCTAAAAATAAATACAGCTTCATATTTTTTCATTTAATTCACCTCCTTTTGGACTAAAGGCCCAATAAATGGGCAAGGACAAAATATATCATCTAATTATATCATTTAAGAAAACCAAATTCAAGTACATTTTTACAGTATAATATTTTAATTTAAAGCAGAAAACTAAATCTTTATTTATATGTGAACCGCTTACTCATTTAGTCTTCTTCTTCTCATATATTACATAAAGTTACATACTTTTTTCACACTGTAACGCTTCCTCTATAACTTTTGCTAATATTTTTATGCCTTTAACTATTCTTTCTTCATCCATGTTAGAATAATTTAATCTAAATGCATTTTCATTTCCAGCATTAGGGTAAAAAGATCCTCCTGGTACAAACGCAACATTATTATCAATAGCTTTCTTTGCTAATTCTCTAGTGTTAACATGTTCTGGAAGCTCTACCCAAGTGAATAATCCTCCCTCTGGTATTGTAAATTTAACATCTTGAGGAAATTCTTTTTTCATTGTATCAATCATTAAATCTCTTCTTCTTCTATAAATATTTTTAATTTTATCTACATGTTCATCTAAGCTATATTCCTCGATATACTGATTTAATTGAAGTTGTGATATAGTGCTTGCTTGTAAATCTGCTCCTTGTTTAACTAATATATATTTATTTAAAGCTTCTTCACTTGCACACACCCAACCTAGTCTAATTCCTGGACTAAATATCTTTGAAAACGTTCCCAAGAATATTACATTTCCCTTCGTATCAAGTCCTTTAATCGCTGGTGGAATCTTTCCATCATATCTCAATTCACCATAAGGATTATCTTCTACAATTGGTATATTATATTTTTCTGATAGTTCTAATAATTTCTTTCTTCTTTCTAATGACCATGTTCTTCCTGATGGATTCTGGAAGTCAGGTATAACATATATGAATTTTATTTTGTCATTATTGATGATTATCTCTTCTAGCTCGTTCATTTTCATACCATTATCATCTGTAGGTACTTCTATAAATTTTGGTTGATATGCTTTGAATGCATTAATAGCACCAAGATAACTAGGGCTTTCGCATAATACAATATCATCTTTGTCAAGGAATATCTTACCTGTAAAATCTAATCCTTGTTGAGAACCACTGATTATTAAAATATCATTAAAATCTGCCTTAACACCTACTTTAGTCATCCTACTAGCTATTTTTTCTCTTAAAGGATTATATCCTTCTGTTGGACCATATTGTAATGCAATTCTTCCTTTTTCAGCCAGAACTTTGTCAGAAACTTTTCTAAAATCGTCTACAGGAAACAGTTCAGGAGCCGGAAGACCACCTGCAAAAGATATAATCTCTGGCCTTTGAGTTAATTTTAATAACTCTCTAATTTCTGAAGCTTTAATATTTTCCATTCTCTTAGCATACTTAAACCCCATTATTGCACCTCCATAATTTTCATATATATACATATATAGTTTACTACTTTTGTTTGAGTTTTACAAATTTTTCAATGTATATAATGGGTTTTATGGAGCTGATTAGAGCTATTGGTAAATTGTTAATTTTTTTTAATCATCTAGCTTTTTTTCTAATATTTTTTTAACTCTTTTTTCGAAATCTTTTCTTGTTAACCATACTTGTCTAGAACAACCTAGGCATTTTATCCTAAAATCTATCCCAACACGCATAATTTCCCATTTATTTTCTCCGCAAGGATGCCCTTTTTTAAGTTTAACTATATCTCCTACATTATATTTCATAACTTTCCTCCATTATTAATTTTTTATACCTAATATTTATTAATGCTTTTTAAGGTTAGCTTAGTTTACTATTTATCATTTTCATTTACTATAACTCTTTTAGGATAAGGTATTTCTATTCCTCTATTATCAAATTCATTTTTTATTAATTTCCTTAAATCTCTTTCAACAGACCAATGCTGCATTGATTTTGTTTTTGCTATTATAGATATGACAACATCTGATTCTCCAAGGTTTGAAACACCAAGAACTGTCGGTCCTTCTATTATGTTTACATTTTCTTTAGTTATTTTACTACATATTTCTTTTAAAACTTTTATTGCATTATCAACATCTTCTTCATAAGCAATTGAGACATCAACCCAAGCTCTTGAAGCTCCTCTTGATTTATTAGTAACTATTTCTATTTTACCATTTGGTATAACGTGTAAATCACCTTCAAATGATCTAATTTTGGTAGCTCTGATAGTCATCTCCTCAACTATACCTTCATATGAATCTATTTTAATATAATCCCCAACTGAATATTGATTTTCTAATAATATAAAAAATCCAGTTATTATATCTTTCACAAGATTTTGTGCACCAAAACCAATTGCCAATCCACCAATACCAGCTGTTGCTAATACTGGAGCTGTTTTAATATTATAAATATCAAGTATATTTATACCACCTATGAAATAAATGGTATATCTAACTATGCTTTTAAGTATAGAAGAAAAGGTAGTAGATTTTTTATCATCTATTTTATATTTAAGTTTTCTCTGTCCATTGAAAAATTTATCAATCAACTTATTTATTGCTCTAATACTGATTTTTATCAATATAAATAATATTAGCGTAGTAATTAGTTTTTCTACTATATCTATTAGCGTTATTTCTAAGTTTAATATGTTAACTTTGCCAAGCCTACTATTAATACTATTCATAATACTATTCATAATCAATATTTTCCTCCTTAATACTTATTTTCTCAGCAGTTTTATTGAAACCTTCTCTTTTAATTTTATAAATACCCATAATGTCTAAATCTTCTTTAGCTATCGTTTTAACTATAATAGCAATATTCTCCAAAGGAAATTTTAAAGCTAAACCACAACTAGCTGTTATTTCTCTAGGTGTAGGTATAGTAATAATATTTTCAACATTTTTTAATAACTTCTCTCCCTTTATAGCATGATGTGTAGAATTAAATGCAATAACTCCATAAATCTCATTTTTCAAATTTATTACCTTCCTTTTATAAACTATTTTATTAATTTGTATAATTATTGATGTATCACTACGTTTTCAACTCGTTTAATACATAATTAATCAAGTATAATAAAATTATATTATAATATTACCTAATTTCAAAGCTATTATATGTTATGTAATATAAATTTAACCCTGATTATTCATATAAAGTTGAATAATCAGGGTTAAATAAACCATTGTCATATTATATGTTTATAATCCTATCAGCATTTTTTAATGTATCTACTATAGTATACATGTTACTTACTCCACCAACTTTTAATTTATCTTTTAACCCATAATAGTCTAAACATGTTCCACAAGATAGTATACTTACACCTGCATCTTCTAAAATCTTTAGATCTTCTATTGACTTTGATCCCTCGCATGTTAGTCTTACACCATTATTGAAAAAAATAACTGCTGAAGGAAATGGTAGAGATTCAGTTAAAGTATATATAAAACCTTTTATTAGGATTTCTCCTAATTCTCTCTCTCCTTGTCCCATTACATCATTACTAATAGACACTACAAGATTTTCCTGTATATTTGAATTTTTCTGAGCATCATCTTTTTCATTGAAGCTGCCTTCTTTGACTATCGATATTATATATTCGTTATTTTTTTCATCTACAGAATATTCTAGTTTTTGTTTTTTAACTAACTTAATAACATTCTCTTTAGCAATAGCATTATCTATTATAATATCTATCCTTCCACTAATTACTTCATCTATAGCTTTTTTTGTCATTATAACAGGTTTTGGACAACCTAATCCTCTTGCATCTACTGTCTTATTCATTTAATCATCTCCTCTTATTTTAATTAATAAGCAGTAATCTCCTATTATAGGATAACAGAAACATTCATTTTCTTTAAACTTATTAAAATATTATCTATATTATGCATCATATATATTAATTTTATCTATTAAGCTAAATCAAAATATAAATATAATTAATTTATTATAAATAAATTTTAAAAATATTAATTTATTTATTGACAATTTTTATTTTTAGTAATATTATAAAAGCAGATATTAATTAATTTAAAATTTATATGACTATTTTTTTAATATATAGATTTATTTTTTCATAATGCATAGTAAATTATAAACTTTATTAATGTATAAACTTGAAATCTTTTTTGTAATAAATTCTATAGAAATAAAAACATAAGATAATAATATTTAATAGTCAATAATGAAAATAATTTATGATTTATATAAAATTTTGCCATTCACATTAGGAAATTATAGCTTAACACAATTTTGATAATGTAATTTCCTATGTATTATAAAAAGGAGGTTTTTAACTGTGAAAAATGAAGTAATTGGAAGATGCCCTGTTTGTGATAGCGAATTATATGTTACTAAACTACACTGTGATAACTGTGATACCTCTATTGAAGGAAGCTTTTCATTATGCAAATTTTGCAAATTGAATCCTGATCAAAAACATTTTGTTGAAGTATTTATAAAGAACCGTGGTAACATTAAAGAAATTGAAAAAGAACTAGGTATTTCTTATCCAACTGTAAGAAATAAACTAGAAAATGTTATTGAAGCCTTAGGTTACACAGCAAAATATACACCAAAGGTTGATAGAAAAGACGTTCTTGCTAAGTTAAGTGCCGGAGAAATAAGTGCAGATGAAGCTGTAAAACTTCTTAAGGAATAATATTATATAGGGAGGATAATTATGAAAGATGAAAGATTAATGATTTTATCTATGTTGGAATCTGGAAAAATTACTAACGAAGAAGCTGCTAAACTTTTAGAAGCTTTAGATGAAAATGAAATAGGCGAATCAAATACCTATAAAATTAACTTAGATAAAAACAAATCTAAAAAAAGTAACCAAAAAAACAAAACCATTTATGATGAATGGGAAGAAAAGATTGAAAAACTAGCAAATTTAGAAAAACTAGAAAAACTAGGTGAAGAAATAGGTACCAAAGTTGGAAAATTTGGTGAAGATTTGGCAGAAGGAGCTACAGTTTTTGCTGACAAACTTCTAAATAAACTTGATAATTTTATTTCAAATGACAGCTTTTCTAATTTATTTGGTTCATATGATATGAAAACACAAACTATAACCAAAAAAATTGAAAATGCAGCACAAATAATATTGGACTTCTCTGCTATAAATGGCCAGGTAACTATAAAAACATGGGATGAAGACTATATTAAAATTGATGCAGAATGTCAATATAAAAAAAATCATATAGAACCTTCAAATGAATTTTATGACATACAAGAAAACAATAATAAAATAACTATAGCACCTAAATATACTAAAAACATAAGTACAAGTTTAGATATTATGTTACCAAATAAAAACTTTGAAAGAATTTATATCAATAATAAAAATGGTAAAAATACATTGAGTAATGTTAAATGTGCTAACTTATTCTGTGAAACTAAAAATTCACCAATAAAACTGAATGCTTGTACATGCAATAAAGCTAATATATACAATAAGAATTCAAAAATTCTAATCAATAGCTGTACTATTCAAGAATTAGAAACTATAACTACTAACTCAAGTATTGATTTTATTCAAAGTAATATAGGTAATATAGATGCTGTTACTAAAAATGGTTCTATACTTTGTGATCATATTGTTTCCGATGTATTAAGTTTATTAACTACTAACAGCTCAATTAGATTAAAGGATTTAGACGCTCAAACTATTAAAGCAAAAACTTCTAATGCAAAAATATGGGCTAATAATATTAGTACAAATAAATTAAAGTGTTTGAATCTTTACAGTAGTAATGCTACAATAAATGTTTTACTTGAAGATACTTCAAAAACATATAGCATAGAAGCTGTTACTACAAATGGGAACATAACTTTAGATATTCCTAGTTTAGTATATAAAAACAATGAAATAAAAAATAAAAATATGAAAGTTATAGCAATAAGTAATGATACACAATCTCCTGATATTGAAATAAATGCTGTAACCTCTAATGCCTCTATTAGTATAAGTAAAGAGGTGGAACTAGATGTCAAAAAATTATAGAGACGAAAAAATTCAAATTCTTAAAATGATAGAAGATGGAAAGATTTCTTCATCTGATGGATTAGACTTATTAGAAGCATTAAATACAAATTATTATAAAGAACATAAAGAGTTCAAGACATTAAAAATAAATGTCTATAATAAAGATAAAAAACTTAAATCAAATGCTAATATACCATTAACTATACTTGATATAAGTACAAAATTTATATCAAAATATATATCAAATATATGTGGAACAAAACATGTAATAGATATAAACAAGATTATACAAGCAGCTGAAAAAGATAAAAAGGGAAAAATACTTGAATATTGGGATGACGAAAACGAAAAAAAAGTTGAAATTTATATTGAATAAATTCACAAATGTGTAAACAGGAACAGGTCCATATATCAATATTAATAATATGACTATATACGCAACTGTATAAAACCGAACATAAACAAGTATAACTTTGATTACTGAAAGAAGGGGCAATAACCCTTTACGATATTGCCCCTCTTAATTTTAGATATTGCTTCAATATTTAGATTTACGTTTTATGCTAAAAAAAATAACAGCATATTTTTATGCTGATAATATAAATCCTATTGATTCTTTAATCCTTATTATTCATGAAATTTGGACATGCTTAGTTAATGCGCCTAACATTATCAGTATGTGTTATGTATCATTTTTTATGGATAATTCGGATTATGCAATTATATTTTATCTTTATATAAATGTAAAATTATAATATTTTTTCATTTTGCAATACAACCCTTTAAAAGAAATTGATAATATCAATTTCTTTTTTTTGTGATAAATAAGATATCTAAATAATAAACTATTGTTCATATATCGCTTAAGTATTATTTAAACAAAGTTATATGAATAATATAGATAATATTACTAACTTAAATAACTAACAAATTTAGCAATATGTAAATCATCTATTATATACAATATTACATTATTTGAATAAAAAAAGCTAGCTAATTTAGAACCCTCAGTTAATTTTGAAATAAACCCGTCAGGTGTAAACGATATAATCGGTGAAAGAATTACAAATATAAAAGATACTATTAATATTCCTTTAACAAGCCCTAACAACATACCTAATACTTTATTTAATTGCTTTATGCCAGGTATTTCAACGAATTTTTCTATTATTTCATAAATTATATAAATAATAAGCTTAATTATTATAAAAACTAATAGTATACTCAAGATATTAATTATCAAATTAGTAAACACTGATGATAGCATATAGCTAGGATCAATGGCTTCTTGTCCTATACCTCCACTGTTATTTGCTATAGCTTCTTTAACTTGTGAAGGCAATTTCATATTTTCTAATATACCATTAACATTATTAGGGTTACTTACCTTAGCTAATAATGCATTTGCTTTTTCAGTTGCAAACCTATTTATAGCTTCTAAAACTTTAGTGTTTTTAGATATTAATACAGCTACCTTGGAATAATATCGTTTTGTTAAAACTATAGCTAAAATAAATCCGCCCAGCTTAAAAACTGATGAAACGAAACCTTTACAAAACCCTACTATAAGTTCATAAAGGAAAAAAAGTATTATAATTATATCCAAAATATTCACTTCAAATCCCCCTATTTTTCAACGTACTTATATTCTAAAATAGTACATTTATTCCCTGATAAAAGTATTATATTATCTTTTACTAGTTCAAAATTTAAAATCTCACTATTATGTTTATATTTTGTTTTAATTTCACCTAAATCATCTAGTACTAAAAAGCTGTTACTATCTATCAAATATACATATTGGTCTTTTTTGTATATTTTACTAAATTCTTTATCTAGTTTTGCATTTATCAAAGTATTCCCATTTGAGTCAATTTGTTTTAGTTCATTTTTATTCACTATATATATCCTATTCTTTTTTTCATCAATGTTAATACATGATGGTTCTAATTCCAACCCTTGTTTCCAAATCATAGATTGTTTATCAATGTGACCAACACTTTTATCTGAGATATACATAAGCTTTTCTCTATTAGTAAAACAAATATCATATACTAATTCGCCGTCAAATTGTTTAATAAATAATAATTGCCCACTGAAATCAAATACACTTACTTCGCATGTAATGTTTTCACTATCAAAATTTATTGATACAACAGCATATTCTCTATATTTATTAGATACTCTAACAGTTAAGGCAATCCCATCTTCTAACATAGTATTTGACACTATTTCACCGTTTCCGTTAATTATATTTACTCTGGATTTCCCTGATAGATTCTGCGAAAGAATAATTAAATTACCATCATCCTCGCCAATGTTAGATATTGAGTATTTAGGATTATACTTCCATATTATTTCTCCTTTTGTATCCAATGTATTTATTTGCCCACTAACACTATCAGCTACATATATTTTATCTTCTCCCATGTAAACTAATGGACTAGCGTATGCTATAACTTTACTCCATACCTCCTGTCCAGAATAATTTGAAAGTGAAATTTTGTTATTAGAATAATACACTACACCGTCTATATAAGCATGTACTTTAGTAGGTTTAGAACCTTTTAAATCAAAGCTTTTACTATGGTGAATTTCTACATCTAAATTACTGAAAACACTCTTTATTACATTTACTTTAAAAACACTTATTATAATTATTATTGATAGAATTAACACAATTATAAACTTATAATTAAGTTTTCTTATTTTCTTCATTATAAAACCTCCAAAAGCTCGTCCATCCTATTTATATATTTTATCCCTTTATCATATAGAACTCTTATTAGTAAACGAAAACTTTAAAATTCATGCTTATAACTTAGCTTTATTATATCGTCTAAAAAATTTAATAAATAGTAAGCAAAAATCCTTTAAAACAATAGTAATAAATAACACTATAGCTATGTAACCTAACAAAGGGTACATAATCTTTACTAGTTTTATAAAACCAAATTTTGATAATGGTATTGCACTTATACAAAATACAGCTGCTACAATATATATTTTAACATTTAATAATTGTGAACATCTTTTTACAAATCCAAATGCATTTCCTATTGCAGTTGTATACATTGCAATTAACAATACTAGACTATATGTATATTCGGCAAACCTACCTAATCTTCCTGCAATTTTAAGCATAGGAATTTCTACTCCATATAAATCAGTGCTAAATATCAATAGAGGTACAATTATGAACAAACTCATTACTAATAAAATTATACCTCCATAAACTCCCCCAAGCAAAGCAGTTTTTCTATTAGGTATTATTGATAATGCTGTAGATAATACAACTACAGCAGGTATGCTATTATAACTTACATATAAAATCGAAGAAAAAAACCAATCCTTTCTAAATACTTTTGCTCCGTGTAAATTACTAAAATATATTTTACCCTGCGATTTCATAGTTAGTGATGCAATAATTATTATAGCTAAAATTAAAAATGGTATTAAAACAGTATTTATTGTAGCTAACCCTTCTACGTTGTTAATTATTACTAAAAAAACTGCAACAGACATAATATAAATACCAATATTAACATTACAGCCTAGTATTCGAACTGCTATTGCACCTGAACCAGCAAGCATTACACAGTATCCAATATATAAGAAAAATAAAACTATTATTTCAAATATTTTTATAAATTTAGGTCCTAAAATTGGATTAATTAGATAAGTATAATCATTTGATTTTAACTCATAAGTTTTTATCAATATAATACTTCCTATTATCATAAATAATGTACAAGATATAATAGCACCAAATATGCCTCTATAACCATATATGGCAAAAAACTGCATTATTTCTTGTCCAGATGCAAAACCAGCTCCTACAACACTACCTACATATAGACAACTTAATTTAAACCAAGGTTTATAATACATATTTTAGCCTCCATCTCCAGATAATAATTAAACCCAGATTATTTATAAAATTAGATACTGTGTGTAGAGAACTAAAATCTATGATATTAAGCAGAGAACTAAAATAAATTTAAGTTCTCTGCTCATAATTCACAATTATACAACATAGTATGGGGAGTTATATTAAATAATCAGGGTCTAGTAAATTTATATTTATATTTGATAATATTTATTACAATATTATTTGTTGCTTTAAAATTTGTATTGATATTTAAAGGTTTTTTTTACATTGTATAGAAATATATATATGTTTCATTATTTCAATAAGGAGGTTTTTTAGTATGACATCCATAAATCAGGCAGTTGCAAAATATTTTGAAGATTGCGAAAAAGGGTGTAATAATCTTATTTCGTGCGAGTCTTTAAATGAAAAAATCAAACAAAACCCGAAGGATTTGTTTGTTTTAGACATTAGAAAAGAGGAGGATTTTAAAAAAGGTCATGTAGATGGAGCTGTAAACATTTTTTGGTATGACGTTGGAGAATGCATAGATGTCTTACCAAAAGATAAGAAAATAATTGTTATTTGTTATTCTGGTCAATCAGCTGGTCAAATAGTATCCCTACTAAAATTACTAGGTTATGATGCATGTTCACTTAAGGGTGGAATGTTAAATGGATGGGTGAAAAATTCTCTTCCTGTTAAAGAAGGTTGCTGAGATTAGATTTATTCTCTGGTCAGAGAAAATATAATATTACAAAACTCCACTTTAAAAAATATAAAAGTGGAGTTTTGTATATAAAATATTTTTATTTGAGCAATAGATTTATTAAGATTTATAGAACTTAGCAAAAATATTTTTTTATAATTTAGAAGCAGCTTCTTTATCAACAATTACAGTTACATCCGAATGAAATTGAAGTATAGAAGCTGGTACTTCAGGTGTAACGTCTTCTTTTATGGTCTTATATATTGCTTCAGCTTTATTTATACCATTAGCTATTAATATAATTTTCTTAGCTTTCATAATTGCCTTTATACCCATACTAACAGCTTCTTTCGGAACGTCTTCAATAGTTTCAAAAAATCTTGAATTTGCATTAACAGTATCTTCTTTTAGCTTAACTAAATGTGTATCTGCTACAAATTTATCATCTGGTTCATTAAATCCAATGTGACCATTTTGTCCTATACCTAATATTTGTACATCTATTCCACCATGTTGTTTTATTATATCTTCATAACTTTGACACATAGTATCTACATTTTTACATGTACCATCAGGTATATGTGTGTTCTCTTCTTTCAAGTTAACGTGCTTAAAAAAGTTTTCTTTCATATAATAACTATAGCTTTGATCATTATCTTTTGTAATACCATAGTATTCATCAAGATTAAAAGTACAAACATTACTAAAATCTACATCACTATTTTCATACAACTTAATTAATTCCTTATAAACACCTAAAGGAGTTGAACCTGTAGCTAATCCAAGTACACTATTAGGTTTAAGCACAATACAACTTGCAATTATATTTGCAGCTTTTTTACTCATTTCATTATAATTATCAACAACAATTATTTTCATTATAATGTCCTCCTTTGTTTTTTAGCCCCTATAAACTGTTTTACCATCTACAATAGTATTAAGTATTTTAAACTCATCGTTAAATATAACTATATCCGCATCTTTTCCAATACCTATACTTCCTTTATTATTATCTACTCCCAAAACTCTTGCAGGATTTAAAGAAGCCATTTTTACTACATTACATATGCCAAGATTAGTATTTTGATATACATTTTTTACAGCTTTATTCATTTGTAATATGCTTCCCGCTAAAGTTCCATCTTCTAGTCTAGCTGAATTACTATTAACAATAACTTTCTGTCCGCCTAATTCATATGCACCCTCATTTAAACCACCAGCTCTCATAGAATCAGTAATTAAAACAACATTGTCAGTTCCCTTAATATCACAGAATAATTGATACAATCCCGGGTGAACATGTATATTGTCTGCTATTAGCTCACTTGTGACATCAGTCGAGAATGCTGCACCCACGATTCCGGGTTTTCTGTGATGTAGTGGTGTCATTGCATTAAAAGTATGAGTTGTATGGCTTACACCCATCTTTATTGCTTGCATAGCTTGTTCAAATGATGCACTTGAATGCCCAATTGATATAACTATTTCATTATTTGAACGTTTAACTTGCTTAATAAAACTAAATTCATTATCCGATTCAGGAGCTACTACTATAACCTTTAATATATCAAGAAAATCTTTAACAATTTCATATTCAGGAGCTGTAATATGCTTAGCATTTTGTGCTCCTTTGTAAGCTTCACTGATAAAAGGTCCTTCTAAATAAGCACCTAGTATAGTAGCTCCACCCATATCTTTATTAACACAATCTCTTATAGTCAATAGCGCTTTATTTATAGTCTCTATATCCATAGTCATTGTAGCTGGTGTAAAGGAAGTTACCCCTGAAGTTATAACAGTTTTACTAATAACCTCAAGAGCTGACTTATCACCATCCATAGTATCTTTTCCTCCACAACCATGAATATGTATATCAATAAAACCTGGTGAAACATAACAGCCTTCTGCATCAATAATATCCACAGATGCAGGATTTATTTTATTCTTATCCACAATATCTACAATTTTATCTTCAAATAATAGTGCTTTGTCCTCTAAAACTATATTTTCCAAAACAATTTTACCGTTAACTATACATCGCATTTACTTACCTCCTTAAGCTTTTAAAACTACCTCATATTTATATTTATCACTTCTATAAATAGCTTTTACATATTCTATTGGTTTACCAGAATCTAAGTATGTTATACCAGTAAATAATAATTCTATAGCTTCATTATCTAAATTTAACAATTCGCTCTCGTATTCATTTACCTTGATTGGTTCTATCGCCTGCTTAGCATAATCTAATACAAAGTTATATTTATCCTTAAATAGTTGGTAAAGTGATTTATTTGCTAGCATATCCAAAGTTAAATCAGGACACAAGTTTAATGGTATATATACAGTTTCAATAAGAAAAGGTTCATTTTCCAATATTCTTAACCTCTTTATTTCTATAACCTTATCGTCATCATCTGTTAACTCTAAAGCATTTTTTATCTTCTTAGTAGCTTTTTTTATTTCAAATAAAAGCTCTTTAGTACTTGTCTTTAAACCCTTTTCTTCCATCTGTTCGGTAAAACCCTTTAATTGGAATATATTGTGTTTCTTTTTAGGCTTGGATACAAATGTCCCTTTACCTTGTTCTCTAAACAAAACCCCTTCATTAACAAGAGCCATTACAGCTCTTCTGGCAGTCATTCTGCTAATACCGTACTTTTTACATAACTCTCTCTCCGGAGGTATAATTTCGCCTGGTTTATATATGTCATTTTCAATCATTTCTTGTATTAATTCTTTAAGTTGATAGTAAAGCGGTACAGGATTCTCTCTAGATATTATTTTCAAAATATATATTCCTCCTTAAATGTTATATTGTTATATTGTATATACCAATTTTAAAACAAAAAAATTTATTTGTCAAATACATAAACACCAGCTTGTTCATGTATAATAGATCCTATACTTATTCTTCTGTTTTAAAGATACCTATTAAACCCAGTATACCAACTCGATATCATCTTATAAATACCTACCTGGTCTTAACTTTAGCAAATTTTTTTCCTTTGTAGAATAATAATATGCCTTTTCATAGTCGTTATTTTTAGAAAAATGTTCACTAAGTTTAGTATATACATCTATTAACGGTTCATTAACTCCTATTTTACTCCATTTTTCTTCGCATTTTAATAACATATTTTGATAAGTGTTCTGTTCATCTTCATTAATAATTGACATAATATAATAATATTTACCTTCCCAAAAATCATCTAATGTATCTATTTTTACTTCTTCTAAAATACTTTTAATTAAACTTATCCTTTTTAGTTTGTTTTCTATTTTATCCATTTTTTTATATAATATAATATATTTTTCTGCTTTTAATATGTTATAGATATTTATCTTATCACATTTAGAAAAATTGCTTATAGTATTATTAATATTTTTTTCATAACCTATTTGCGAGTTGTTGCACTTAAGCAATCCTATACTAATATCTATATAGTTCTCATTTGGTACATAAAATAATTTTTCGCTTAGCTCATTTGCTTTTTCATATAGTTGTTTAGCTTCTTGTATTGGTGTATTTTTAGCCTCTTCTATATAGACTTTTTGAAGTACAATTCCTATATCTAAAGCTATATCTATACCTTTTATTATACAATTTTTCTCAATTTCCTTAATAATTCCTTTATAATCATTCTTCATTATTAATTCTTTAATTAGTTTTTTATTAATTTTTGATTGATTAATATTATTTTCATATAATATATCTTCTTTTTCATTACACCTATTATTACATACATCTAAAAAATAACTAACATTTTTATCTAATACAGATGCTAAATATTCAATAGTTTTTATAGAAGGCATTGCTGCATCATTTTCAATCTTGCTTAGCATATTTCTTGTTATGAAATCACCCGCAACTTCAGATTGAGTCATCTTTTTATTTAACCGTGCTTCTCTAACTTTTTTCCCTATGCTATTCAAAAAAACCTCTCCTTCTACTTTCTCATGTTCAAATGTAATTAATGGTGAATTATATTCACTTTTATGCTATACAGTATAGCATTTTGTGTAAAATAAATCAATATCCTAACTACTTGACATTAATACCCAGATATTATATTATATAGAGGGTGAATATAATTTACCATTTTTATTAATAATGAGGTGATTTATATATGCATATTTTTTATTCAATAACTTTGAAGCAATTATTTTATTATATCGCTATACCTGCAACCTTAGTATTAGTTATTCAAACAATTTTCACACTTATAGGATTTTCTGCAGAAACTGATATGGATATTGAAGGAGACTTAGATGTAGATTCAGATATTGATGTAGATATGGACAATGAGCTTACAGGTTTTACACATGGGATAAGATTTTTTTCAATTAGAGGATTGATTGCTTTCTTCACTTTATTTGGTTGGGTTGGTATATCTCTGTGCAATACAAATTTATCAAAGCCAATTATTATATTTATAGCTTGTTTTTCTGGTGTAATTGGAATGGTTTGTATTGCACTTTTATTTTACTGGATAACTAAACTCCAATCAAACGGCTTACTAGATTTAAGAAATACTTTAGGGAAAACATGTGAAGTTTATCTTACTATACCTTCTAAAAGAAAAGGAGTTGGTAAAGTTAGTATTTTAGTTCAAGACAGATATATAGAACTTGATGCTATTACTGATGAATCACAAAAACTTTCCACTGGAACTATTGTTAGAGTTATTGATATATCTAACAATAGTATATTAGTTGTTGAGAAAGATATTATCTAATTATGATTAATTTATAATTTAATTGTAAAAAGAAATATTTATTAATAATATTTCTAACTTTATAATTAGACTATGATTAATAAATAACTGAAATTATTTCTAAGAGGGGGATTTATATGCCATTTGATGAAACTATGATTACTATTATTGTTGTTGTTATTCTAATACTATCAACAATATTAGCCTTACTATCACGTTATAAAAAATGTCCATCAGACAAGATTATGGTAGTATATGGTAAGGTAGGAAAGAGTAATGAAGGTGGACAACGATCTGCTAAGTGTATACACGGTGGTGCTGCTTTTATATGGCCGATTTTTCAACATTACGAATTTTTAGATTTAACTCCTATATCAATAGAAGTTAATCTAACTAATGCTTTATCTAAACAAAATATTAGAGTAGATGTTCCTTCACGATTTACTGTTGGAATTTCTACAGAACTTGGTATTATGCAGAATGCAGCTGAACGTCTTTTAGGATTACCACTTAGCGATATTCAAGAATTAGCTAAAGACATCATCTTTGGTCAATTACGTTTAGTAGTTGCAACTATGGACATTGAAGAAATTAATACTGATAGAGATAAGTTCCTGGATGCTGTTTCTAGAAACGTTGAATCAGAGCTCAAAAAAATAGGTTTAAGACTTATAAACGTTAACGTTACAGACATAAATGATGAATCAGGATACATAGCTGCTCTAGGTAAAGAGGCCGCTGCTAAAGCTATTAATGATGCTAAAAAATCAGTTGCTGAAAAAAATAGAGATGGATCAATCGGCGAATCTAATGCTCTTAAAGACCAACGTGTAAGAGTTGCTGAAGCCAATTCCATAGCTATCAAAGGTGAAAATGAAGCTAAGGTAACTGTAGCTAATTCAGAAGCTGAAAGAAGAGAAAAAGAAGCTGAAGCTCTTAGAAAAGCTACTGCAGCTGAAAAAGTTCAATCTGCACGTGCCTTAGAAGAAGCTTATGAAGCAGAAAAAATTGCCGAAATAGCAAGGGCAGAAAGAGAAAAGGCCACTAAAGAAGCTGATATTATTGTTCAAGCAGAAATCGATAAAAGAAAAGCTGAGATTGAAGCTGAAGCAGAAGCTGAAAGAACTAGAAGAAAAGCAAAAGGAGAAGCTGATGCTATTTATGCTAAAATGGAAGCACAGGCTCGTGGTATAGAAGAAGTTCTCAGCAAACAGGCAACAGGTTTTAAAGAAATAGTTGAATCAGCTGGTGGTAATGCAAACGATGCCATTAAACTTATGCTTGCTGATAAAATGGAAAAACTTATAGAAACACAAGTTGAAGCTATCAAGAACCTTAAAATTGATAAGGTCACTGTATGGGACGGTATGTCCAAAGATGGTACCCCAACTACAGCTAATTTCTTATCAGGTATGATGAAATCCATTCCTCCTATGAAAGATATGTTTGATATGGCTGGTATGGAACTACCTGAGTATTTGGGTAAAGAAAAGAAGATTGATGAAGTAAAGAAAATTAATGAAGAACAAACAGCTGATGCAGAAGCTTAGATTGAACAACTTTAAGGAGCTCCCATTATTTTATATGTGGAGCTTTTATCTATTTACTAGAATAACTATATATAAAAAGCCTGAATTATTATGACAAACATTAAATCTAAGCTTACAATTTCTTAAATTCATATCTGCCATATATAATTCAGGTTAGGTAAAGGATATAAAAATTAGAAAATTTTTAATTTCCTAATATGGGCAAATTTTATAAACTCAGCTTCTATCTGTATAATGTGTATGCAATAATTTATGAGATACATGACTTAAAGGTTTTTCTAAAAATTCGTCATATAATACCTTAATAGCAGGGTTTTTATGTGATTTTCTTATCTTAGAATTATCATCAATTTTATAAACACCTTTTATCCTATTTTCTCTAATTTGATTATTAACAGGTATTGGTTGACCTCCGCCGCCTATGCAACCTCCAGGGCAGCACATAATTTCTATAAAATGAAATTCTTCTTTACCTGATTTTACTAATTCAAGTATTTCTCTTGCACTACTTAAACTATTTGCTACAGCAACTTTTACATCTAAATCACCAACTTTTACAGTACTCTTCTTAATACCTTTTAAGCCTCTAACCCCTTTAAATTCTATATTTTCAAGTTCTTCTCCAGTAACAACTTCATAAACCGTTCTTAATGCCGCTTCCATAACTCCTCCAGATGCTCCAAATATAACAGCTGCACCTGTTGAAATTCCTAATGGTTTATCAAATTCATCTTCTACTAATGTATTTATATCTAACCCAGCTTGTTTAATCATTTTTGCAAATTCTCTAGTAGTTAATACAACATCTACATCTTGGTATCCACTGTCATTCATTTCTTTCCTTGCAGCTTCTGCTTTTTTTGCAGTACAAGGCATAATTGAAACTACATAAACATCTTTAGGATCTAAATTCTTCTTATTTGGATAATACGTTTTAGCTAATGCACCAAACATTTGTTGAGGAGATTTGCAAGTAGAAACATTCTCCAAAAACTCTGGATAGAATTGTTCCACAAAATTAATCCACCCTGGGCTACATGAAGTAAGCATTGGCAGCCTTCCGTTATTTTGAATCCTATGAAGGAGTTCATTACCTTCTTCCATTATTGTTAAATCTGCAGTAAAATTAGTATCAAATACAGCATCAAAACCCAAATGTCTTAATGCAGTAACAATTTTTCCAGTAACTATACTTCCAGGAGCCATACCAAATTCTTCACCTAAAGCAACTCTAACAGCTGGTGCTATTTGAACAACAACATGTTTTTTATCATCATCTAAAGCTCTCCAAACAATATCAATATCACTTTTTTCATATAAAGCTCCCACTGGACACACACTTACACACTGTCCACAGTAAACACATTTAGTATCTGCAAGCCCCAATGAAAATGGAGTATCAATTCTCATTTCACTGCTTCTATGAACATTATCTATAGCACCAATTCCTTGAACTTCATGGCAAATTTCAACACATCTACCGCATTTAATACATTTACTCAAATCTCTAACTATTGCAGGGTTAGAATCATCAATCGGTAATAATTCAACAGTCTTATCTAATTTAGTAGTTCTAATATTAAGCTCATTACATAAATTTTGTAATTCACAGTTGCCATTACGAACACATGTTAAACATTCAGCATTATGATTTGATATAATCATCTCAACTATTGACTTTCTTGCCTCTCGAACCTTTTTAGTGTTAGTTTTTACAACCATACCTTCTTTAACGGGTGTGCAACATGAAGCTACAAGTGTATTCTGCCCTTCTACTTCTACTACACAAACACGACAACTTCCTTTGACATGCTGATCTGGATGATAACAAAGTGTTGGTATTTTAACATTAACTTTTTTAGCAGCTTCTAATATTGTTGTACCTTCATTTACACTTATTTTCATACCATCGATGAACAAATTGACTTTATTCATTTGCAGACACCCCCTTATTAAACAAACAATTTCCAGCTCTACAATGTTTATTAATGTGTTCATTTATTTCATCTCTAAAATGCTCCAAACAAGATATAACAGCTGTTGGAGCTGCTTGACCTAATCCGCAAAGTGATGCTGTTTTCATTACATTACATATTTCATATAATATCTCTAAATCTTTTTGAGTTGCAACACCTTTAGTTATTTTATTTAATATACGAACTATATGTTTATTACCCTCTCTACATGGTGTACACTTACCACAGGATTCATGTTTAAAGAATTCCATAGTTGCCATTAGAAAATCTACAATACACACATCCTCATCAGCAATAAACATTGCACCTGAACCTAAACTAACACCATTTTCTTTCAAACAATCAAAATCTATTTTTATATCCAACATACTTTCTGGAATACATGCTCCTGATGAACCTCCTAGCTGTACAAATTTAACCTTTTTATCAGTATCTATACCTCCACAAAGATTGTTTATTATTTCTCTGATGCTTATACCAAACTCAATCTCAAATACTCCTTTATTAACAATGCTGCCTGAAACAGATATAAGTTTTGTTCCACTACTTGAAGGTGTACCATACTGTTTAAACTCTTCTGCTCCTAAATTTAATATTACTGGTATATTCGCTAGAGTTTCAACATTATTAACTAGCGTTGGTTTATTCCATAATCCTGCAACTGGTGGATAAGGAGGCTTAAATCTAGTACGTCCAGGCTTACCTTCTATCGATTCTATCAATGCAGTCTCTTCACCACACACATATGCTCCTGCACCAGATCTTACTTCAATATCAAAATCAAATGATGAGTCAAATATATTATTTCCTAAACAACCTGCCTCTCTTAATATTTCTATACCTTTTATTAGCATTTCTTTAGTCTTTGAGTATTCTCCTCTTATATATATATATCCTTTAGTTGCTCCAACTGCATAACCACATATCATCATTCCCTCTATGATTTGAAACGGACTGCCATCTAATAAAATCCTATCTTTAAAAGTTCCGGGCTCACCTTCATCTGCATTACATATAACATACTTAATAGGTGATTTTTCAGATGCAGTAAAAGACCATTTTAATCCTGTAGGGAACGCTGCTCCTCCTCTACCTCTTAGGTTAGAATTTTTAACTTCACTTAAAACTTGTTGGGGACTCATATCATACAATGCTTTCTTTATTGCTTTAAATCCTTCATTATTTACATAGTCATCAATAGATAAGGGATTAATCTTACCACAAAGCTTAGATAATAAATTTACCATTACTTTTCACCTTCTTTCAAATCATTAATAATTTGAATTGCTCTATTAACAGTTAGATTTCCATATACTTTGTCGTTTAATTTTATTGCTGGTGCAACATCACAAGCACCAAAACAACTAGTATATTCTAATGTAAATAATTTATCAGTTGTAGTTTCACCCATTTTTATACCTAATACTTGTTCAAATGCATGTGCAATAGCTTTACCTCTATTTATATAACACGGACCACTGTTACAAATTTGTATTAAATATTTACCTCTTTCTTTAGTTGATAACATAGAATAAAAACCAGCAACACTGTATGCTTTACTTAATGGAATATTTAACCCTTGTGCAATATCTCTTAATGAAGTCTCTGAAATATAATTACCAGGCGCTTGTGCTTGAACCTCAATTAATACTTCTAGTAACTTATCTTGAGTATCTCCTACTTTGTTAATTGCATCCATAACTATTTTAGATTGCATTTAAAAAATCCCCCTTTCAATCTTTTATTAACCATTCTTTAATTGGTTCATTATACATGCTATGTGATATTATTATTGCTCTAGCCATTTTTTCATTAACATACTCATATGTGTACTGTTTGCCCTCAGGAGTAAATATATCTAACAATGGTTCTCTACAGCACATTCCAATACAACCTGTAGTTTCGATAATAATATTATCTAGCTGTGCTTGTTTTACAGTTTCTTGCATACTACAAAGTACATTATCTGCACCTACACTTATACTACAAATTGCATATCCTAACACCGCTCTAAATTTGCCTGAGGGTCTTTTCTTATCTATAGCTTCTAATGCTGAATTTCTTAATTCTTCATACGACTTAACTACAGACATGCTATATACCTCCTTTTTAATTTGTATATATAAATTGCAAAACCTGTGCCATATATTGGTTTTATTGTTATATTTGTAGATTTTTTTTATTATTTAATGCTCTATTGTGTTATTTACTAGCTTCTAGCTTATACTAAATTTAATTTTATTACTAATTTTATGAATAAAAAAAAGCCCAAATAAATGGACTAAAATGTTTATTTGCATTTAATCATGCATAAATGCATTATGTTTAAAATATTTTTGTATCTTTCTTACTATTGTTGATTGATTAACCTTTAATGCTTGTGCAATCTCATATGTAGTTCTATACTTTTTATAAGCTTTCTCTATTAACATTTTTTCAACCTGTTCTGTAGCTTCTTTTAAAGGAACTATACCATTAACCTCTATTTTACTATATTCACAAGAACTATTCGCAAACAAAAATGCTGGTAAATCGTCTCTGTCAATAACATCGCTTCTAGCTGTTACTACTAATCTTTCAATAAGATTTTCTAATTCTCTAACATTCCCTGGCCAACAATAATTCTTTAATGCATCCTCTGCATGACTTGTAAAATTTTTGTTACAGCTGTATTTATTATTGTATATATTTAAAAAATGATAGCATAATGGTAAAATATCGTCTATTCTATCACGCAATGGAGGTATATTGATTGGAACAACATTTAATCTATAGTATAAATCCGATCTAAATGTACTTTCTTGTACCATTTTAAAAAGGTCTTTATTAGTTGCAGCTATTATTCTTACATTTATATTTATTTCCTTAGTTCCTCCTATCCTAGTTAGTGTTTTTTCTTGAATTACTCTTAGCAATTTCACTTGAATATTAAGAGGCAAATCTCCTATTTCGTCCAAAAATAAGGTGCCTTCATCTGCTACTTCAATTAATCCAGGCTTTCCTCTTTTTGATGCACCTGTAAATGCACCTGTCTCATAACCAAATAATTCAGACTCTATTAAGCTTTCAGGAATTGCACCACAGTTTATTTTAACCATAGATTTATTCTTTCTATTGCTTAGCCCATGTATAAATTTAGCAATAACCTCTTTACCAACTCCAGATTCACCAAGTACTAATATCGTAGAATCAACACATGCCACTTTACTAGCAGTTTGAAGTATTCTACCAAATTCTATACTATTAGCAACTAAATTATTATTGCCTACAATGTCTAAATTAGATTCTTGTCTATCTTTTCCATTTGAAAAATATTTCTGTAATTTCTTAGTTTCATATAATTGATCTCTTAGTTTATTCAATTCTTCTATATCTCTTATATTGGTTACAACTCTAGTTATTACACCATTTTCATCAAAAATAGGTGTTGCAGTTGCTAAATGTTGTCTAGCATTCAATGTATTTTGTATGAATGATAATCTTCTTTTTTCTTTTAATACTAATAATGTTCCTGAAGGAAAGATAATATTATTATTCTCCATGTCCAAAACATTATCTTTATTTTCATTAAACCCAATTATCCTTTTCCATGCCTTATTTATTTTTAATATTTTACCTTCGCCATCAGTAACCATCATTCCATCATATGATGATTCAATTATTGTTTCAAGTTCTTCCTTTAAAGTAGTAATTTCGTTCAATTTCGTTGACAATTCCCTAAGCAATTTAGTTTTTTTACTAATTAAATATGGTAAACACATTTCTACCTCAGCAATACCTTGTAACACAGCAATAGCTTTTTCTCTACAAGTGTTATAACCACATGCCCCACAATTAAGCTCATCCTCCTGCGAATATTTATCTGTCATTATTAATACTTTTTTTATCTCTTCTTCTGAAGGATATGGTAATATATTTCTTCTATTTGTAAATGTTCTATTATAATCCACATCTGTATCTATATATTTACTATTATTCACAGGTTCTCTTTCATTATAAAATTTTTTTATTGTATGAATTTTTTCAAACATACTTAAATCACTATCAATCTTACATCCGTTAATACATCCTTTACACATTAAAACATCAATAAATTTAAAAGTAAATTTCTTGTTTAGTAATGAATCTATTAGTTCAAAACAATCCTTTGCTTCATCAATATATATATATTGATTATCTATTGAATTAGAATTTGCAAATACATTTTTTATCATACCACCTGACAATGGAAATAGTCTGCCATTTTTATTTGCTGTAACATCTAATTCACTTTCAGTAGTTTCTCTTATATTTATTTTCTGTTTTATAAACAATCTTTTAATTTCTTCAAAAGTCAAAACACAATCTATTATTCCTTCATATTGAAATTCCATAGCTTCTGCTTTTTTTGCTACACAAGGACCAATAAATACTACCTTAGTATCTGTATCAGGATATTTTTTTCTTATTATTTTACCCACACTTATCATTGGCGAAACAAATGGTAATAAATATTTTATTAATTCAGGATAATGTTTTTCTATCATAGTAGTAAAAGCAGTACACGCAGTACTAATGTATGTTTTTTTATCATTTTCATCTATATAATGTTTTATCCTATTAGAAACTTCTTCAGCACCAAAAGCAGTTTCCCAAACTTCATCAAATCCAAGTTTTTTTAAAGCTCTTATTACTCTTTTATATGAAAATGTATGAAAACTAACAACAAAAGATGGTGCTAAACAAGCAATAACCTTCTTGTTATTTTTCAAAATGTCCAAACATTTTGTTTCACTATCCAAAACAATTTTAGCATTTTGCGGGCAACTATTAATACAGCTACCACAATTAATACACCTTGAATAGAGTATTTCAGCTTGACCATTTTTAATTTGCACTGCTTTAACTGGACAGTTCCTTACACATGCATAGCATTGCTTACATTTGTTTTGTGTTACACTTATTATATTTTGCATAAAAAAACCTCCCTTAAATACAACAAATAAACGTAACATTTAATTTTTTTAATATAAACTTGTAACATAGATAATGATTAAATTATTAATATAGAAATGAATTAAGGCTTATTAAATTAATATGTTTTGGTATGTTTGACATGATGTAGTAAATATGTAATTTAAATCTTATATATAGATTGTACTTCATCTATAAAAAAAAAGCAAGTGACTCACAAATTTAAGATAGCGTTAATTTACTGTA
>NZ_LOHE01000100.1 GCF_001559865.1 Abyssisolibacter fermentans | reverse complement strand
TACAGCATATTATTCAAAGTTATACGAATAATCAGGGCTTAATTATAAAATTCTTTTATAAAAAACTATTATCTACATTATAACATAATTAACTATTTGTATTAGTTCATACTTTTTTCAAAATAAAACACCATTAACCAAAATTAATGGTGTTTTACTATGTTTGAGTTTTCTTTATGAATTTTTATCTTCTTTTTCTACCTCAAATGTATTAATATACATTTGTTTAATCTCACTTATTAATGGATATCTTGGATTAGCACCAGTACATTGATCATCAAAAGCTTGTTCACTCATTTCATCTAAGCTATCATAAAATTTATGCTTTGAAACTCCTGCTTCATTAATTGATTTAGGAATGTTTATCTTAGCTTTTAATTCATCTATAGCCTTTATTAATAATTCAACTTTCTCCTCATCAGTATTTCCGCCTAAATGTAAATGATCAGCAATTGTAGCATATCTCCATTTAGCATTTGGATATTTATATTGTGGAAATGCGGCTTGTTTTCTTGGATTATCAACTGCATTATACCTAATAACTTCATTTATTAATAGTCCGTTAGCAATACCATGAGCAACATGATGAACTGATCCTAATTTATGAGCCATTGAATGACATACACCAAGGAATGCATTTGCAAATGCCATACCTGCCATAGTAGAAGCATGTGCTACTTTTTCTCTCGCTTTTACATTTACATTACCTTCATTATATGCTTGTGGTAGATATTTAAATAATAGTCTCATAGCCTCTAAAGCCATTCCATTCGTATATTCTGATGCTAGAACTGATACATAGGCTTCAATAGCATGAGTCAATGCATCTATACCTGATGCAGCAGTAAGTCCTTTTGGCATATTCATCATAAGCTCTGCATCAACAATAGCCATATCTGGAAGTAGTTCATAATCAGCTAGTGGGTACTTAATACTTGTTTTTTCATCTGTAATTACTGCAAATGGAGTTACCTCAGAACCTGTTCCGGCAGTTGTAGGTACAGCAACCATATATGCCTTTTCTCCCATAGTAGGGAATTTGTATACTCTTTTTCTAATATCCATAAATCTCATAGCCAAATCTTCAAACTTAACTTCTGGATGCTCGTACATAACCCACATAATTTTAGCAGCATCCATAGGTGAACCTCCACCTAAAGCTATAATCGTATCAGGTTTAAATGTCATCATTTCCTCTGCACCCTTTTTAGCAGTAGCTAATGTAGGATCAGGTTCAACATCAAAGAATACTTTAAAATCAATATCCATATTTTCTAATGTATGAGTAATTTTATCTACGAATCCTAAATCATATAGTACTTTATCTGTTACAATAAATGCTCTTTTCTTATTCATGTCTTTTAATTCTCTTAATGCTACACTTAAACATCCAAATTTATGATATATTTTTTCTGGAACTCTAAACCAAAGCATATTTTCTCTCCTCTCAGCCACACTCTTGATGTTAATCAAATGCTTTACACCCACATTCTCAGATACTGAGTTGCCGCCCCATGAACCACAGCCAAGTGTCAAAGATGGAGCTAGTTTAAAGTTATATATATCACCAATTGCACCTTGTGCAGAAGGCATATTTATTATAGTTCTACCTGTTTTCATAGCGCTACCGAATTTCTTTATTCTATCCTCAGATTTTACTTGATCTGTATATAAAACAGAAGTATGTCCAAAACCACCAAGTTCAACTAATCTAGTAGCTTTATTTAAAGCTTCGTCAAAGTTTTTAGCTCTATACATAGCAAGTACAGGTGATAATTTTTCATGTGAGAAAGGTTCTTCTAGTTCCACAGACTCAACTTCTCCAATGATTACCTTAGTTTCTTCAGGTATAGTTACACCAGCTAATTTTGCAATATTATAAGCAGATTGTCCAACTATTTTAGCATTAATAGAACCATTTACTAATATAATATTTTTAACTTTATCTATTTCATTCTTATTTAATATATAAGCTCCTCTTTCACTAAATTCTTTTTTAACTTCTTCATATATCTCATCTATAACTATTACAGATTGTTCAGAGGCACAAATAACACCATTGTCAAAACTCTTAGAAAGAAGTATGGAGTTTACAGCCATTTTTATGTGAGCAGTTTCATCAATAATAGCAGGTGTATTACCAGCTCCAACTCCTATAGCAGGTTTACCTGATGAATAAGCAGCCTTAACCATTCCCGGACCACCTGTTGCTAATATCAAATCAGATTCTGCCATTACGCACTGTGAAAGCTCTAGTGAAGGTTCATCAATCCAACCCATTATGTTTTTAGGTGCTCCTGCCTTAACAGCAGCATTTAAAACAATTTTTACAGCTTCAATAGTTGATTTTTTAGCTCTAGGATGTGGTGAAAATATTATTCCATTTCTTGTTTTTAATGCTATAAGTGCTTTGAATATTGCAGTAGATGTAGGATTCGTAGTAGGTATTATTGCTGCTATTACACCTATTGGTTCTGCTATTTTAGTAATACCAAAAGAATGATCCTCTTCAATTACTCCACAAGTTTTTTCATCTTTGTATTGATTGTATATATATTCAGAAGCAAAATGATTTTTTATAACCTTATCTTCAACAATTCCCATTCCAGTTTCCTTTACTGCAAGCTTTGCTAACATTATTCTAGAATTGTTAGCCGCCATAGCAGCTTCTCTAAATATTACATCTACTTGTTCTTGGCTGAAACTAGCAAACTCCTTTTGTGCTTTTCTAACCTCTTCAAATTTTTTCATAAGCTCTTCTACATTTTTTACTGACATGATGTCCACCTCTTTCTGAAATAATATTTTGAATAACTTTGTTATAGCAACGGAAGTAATTACGTAGTAATTACAACACACCGTTTCACAAAGCGGGATATCTGCACACCGCCTGTTAAATCTAATCGGTACCCGCCACCTATATAAATTTGGGGATACATTATACTTTGTTATTTTTTTAACTATATTAAGTAATAAAAAATACTTATTCGACAATATTATATATGTTTCTTAAGCACATGTTAATAATATCACAATATATATTGCATTACAAGCTTTATTTTAGCTGTTTTTGCAGTTTTTTTATGAAAGCGTTGTCATTTTTGCTGTATTATTGTTACATTATTAACGTTTTATATAGTTATATTTTTATCAATGTTTGGTGGTATTCAATAAAATAAAACGCCCAAGGAATTTTAATAACAATTTACCTTTGACGCTTAAAATGATTGTCTAAAATAATAGACAACATATTGTATTCTTTTATGTTAACCTGTTCATTAAATTCTTAACGACAAATCCTTTTTTTCTTAAAGCTTTCGATATGTATTACCACTGATATTAACATGAGCCGAAGTATGAAAAAAAATGTTTTTTCTAATTTTGGGATTATTGTTTATATATAACTTGAAATCACCTTCTACCTCTCCACACTACTCCTCTATATAAATAAATGCATTACAATCTTCGCTATTCTCACCTTCAATATATGTTACCACAGGACCTTTTATATTTCTTTTTTCATTTCCATCAAGTATTATAACAAAATATTTGTGATATATCATATTATCATATAAAACCCTATTGTTTGGATCAAAACCAGCAATGCTAAATTTACCACTCTCTTTTTTTGCTTTTTTATTATTTAGAACTACATTTATATTATTCTTAATATTTTCAATATACTTGTCATATAATTCTTCTATTATACTGTTGTCATAATCAATATCTTCATCATCTTCAGATACTTCATCATATCCCTCTTTTAAAATCCTATCAAACAAACATACATTTGATTCACCAACAGCATAAAAAACATCCTTATTCATTTCTTCAGATATCATACACTGTAACACCCCAGTATAATATGCCATTCGTCTTGTATTAAAAATGTTTTCACTCAACTCGCAAAGAACATTACACATATTATCAACTCTTTTTTCATATTCTTCATGAGATAACTTCTTAAGAGCTTTTATACAAAGGTACTCGGCGGGACCTTCGCATGTTTCAATACTTTTTTCATAATTAATATACTCGTCTATCATTTTTGCTCTTTTTAATCGTGTCATAATAAATTTATTTATTAAATTTTCTTTTATATCTATGTCTTTTTCTATTAGTGCTTTAACTAATAATAATCGTTCTTTATATCTATATTTATAATTTTCTAAATTATATGGATAATACAATCCTAAATACTCATTGCTATATACCTTTTGCTTACATGTGTTTTGATGAGCATGAAACATCTCATGGACAATACATGCAGTAAGAACATCTATGTTTATATATCCGTTTATCATCCAAATTGCAATATACCTATCCTCATACTCAATACTAGTATTGCCCCAAAATCTGTTATCAACAGGTATTACTTCTCCATTGTTAAAATACACATTTTCATCATCAAATAATGCATAATCATATCTAGTAAAACCTTTCCATAATTTATTAAAGTCTAAGGAATCCAATCTTTTATTAATTTCATTAATTATGTTTTGCATTAAATATCTCTCCCCTTTATAAATTTAATATGTATCTATTTAAGCTTTCTCTAAAATCTCCATAACTATCATTACATCCATCTGCTATTTTCATAAATCCTAAATTCTCATGAAACTTGATAGATGGTATGTTATTTTTATTGATATGAACAAATATATTTTTTACACCTATATTCTTTAATACTTTAATCCCCGTTTGAACTAAATCACCTCCAATACCTAATCTTCTTTCATTTTTCCTGACTTCTAACCCTTCAACCAACCAAATATTATTACAATAAGGAGTTTGCCAAAATCGTACTACACCAACTGCACTTGTTTTTTCATCTCTATCTTCTTTTTTTAGTATAAAAACAGTGATTTTATCTCCAGGAATTTTAGTTTCAAACCAATCATGCCAAAACTTCCTAAAATCATCTATTCTATCTGGCTGTGAATCAGCTAAAAGCTGTGCTAATTTCTCTATATATGCAATTCCTTTTTCCTTTCCATTTTTATCATCAATAATATTTCTTATGTACATAGCATTATTGTAAGTCATATTTTCTCCCCTTAATTCCTTTGTATATTTCATATTTCGGACTAAATTTCATATTAGAGTTTATGTTTTTAACTTAATTCACTAATAATTTCTTTATTTATTTTAAAAAACCTTTATTTAGCATAATTCCTATATTATTTATTTCAATAATGTCATAAAAAAAGAAGCTGAACAATAACATGTCAGCCTGATAAAACTATATAATTCCACACTCTCTTTATTGTTTTTTTCACTTTACCGGATTATTGAAAGAACACGGTAAATTTACACAACATTTACCACATGCATCTGTTAACCCTAAGTCAGGATATAACTCATCATTGTATAACAATATTTCATAACATTTATGTCTGTCGAACGAATCAATTTTTAATGCATCATTAACACATCTTTGCACGCATTTTTTACAAATACCTTTACTTTTAAAAAGACAATATTCCCTGTCATTTCTTTTTGAAGGTACTATTTTTAAATTAGTTACTATACTTCCAACTCTACCGCAGCATCCCTTATCAGTAATTAACATATTGTTCAAACCAAATTTACCTAACCCTGCTATATATCCTACATGTCTATGAGACCAATCACTTATTAAACTATTTTTATCAAAATTATGAGTTGCAGGTATTATGGTTGATTTATAATTCAAATCCTCTAGTTGCTCTTTAATATAACTATTCAGCTTCAATATAAGTTCATTAGTCTCTACATAAGCAATAGCCCATTCTTTTGAACTGTACTTTCCCTCAATATTAGAATTTGCAATTGATTCTTCAAAAGGAAGAAAATAAGAAATCACAGTCTGAGCATCTTCTAAAAAATCTTTAGGCAAAGCATGAGTAGGACTAACAATTTCTTTAAGCTTTATAAACATTTCATCATCTGCACTAGAAAACTTTACTATAGGTTCTTTCCATCTGGTTTTTATCTCTTCTCTATCTGAATATTCTTTTACATATTGTTTAATTAAATCTCTTATTTTTTCTTTCATAAAATCACCTTCACACTGATTTTTTTATCTTTCTAGACTTGCTTACATAATTAATATTGTCCCAACAATCCTCTTTTCCTTGCTATTTTACTACATCTATTAAAAACCAATAATCCTATAATAAAATATACAGCAGAATTTCCAATCAAAATTACATAATCAGTTAAAGGAAAAGCAGAAAGTGATTGCTCCCCTAAAATTGTTTGATATACCTTATCAATAGTCGGTCTAAAAGGAAGTATTGAAGCAGCTAATGAACCTAATGTTCTTTGTCCTGGTAGAACTAACACTATTAAAAAGTATTGAACTATGTTTAATAATGATTGAACTTTTTTAAATATAAGTGCTAATCCTCCAAATACTAGAGCAATTCCTAATATGCTAAAAATCCCTAATAATACTAAAATCAATAGCTGTCCTACATTTATTTTAAGCCAATAGTTAGTTGTTGCCATAATACTTACTAACACTGTATAACAAATTAAGAAATTTATAATTAAATTGCTAATACTTCTTACAATCAATACGCTCTGCAACCCTAAATTAGACATACTTATTTGTTCTAATGTACCTCTGCTGGCATCATTGGTTATACTATAAGCAGTATCTGAATAAACCATTATCATAATAATCCACAAAAAATATCCTACTACAAATCCTTCTAATGTATCTCCTAAGCTTACAGGACTGACATTCATACTAGCTCCAAATAATTTCACTCCAAAAAACATTGCAATAAACAAAAAATAAAAACTTAATATATCTGAAATCGTGTTAAATTTGTATCTGACTAACTCTTTAATAGATTTTTCAAACGATACTTTAAACAAGTAGAATACTTTCATCATCACTTTACACCCCCGCTAGTAAGACTCAAATACACTCTTTCAAAATTAATATTTTTTTGTTTTATTTCCTTAACTAATATATTTCTTTCTTTTAAAACATCTATAATATCATATAATTGCTTTGAATTTAGTATATCTATCTCTAAAACAGAGTCATCATTTGTATAATAAAAATCATAATCTAAGTTTGATAAATACTCCTTATCTTCTTTTGAAATAATATCTAATAAGTTAATCTCATAAGTCATACTTCTAAACATGTCCAAAAGATTTTCCATTGTGTCTTGTGCTACTATATTCCCTTTATTTAATATAACAATATCATTGCATACTTCCTCAACCAAATTCATATCATGAGTGCTTAATAGTACAGTTTTCTTTAGATTTGAAGCAATATCTCTTAATATATCTTTAATATCCATAAAGCTCTTAATGTCTAATCCTAAAGTTGGTTCATCTAACAGAATTACATCAGTATCACTTATTAATGTCATAGCTATAGCAACCTTTTGTCGCATACCTCTAGATAGATTGTTAACCATTACATTTCTCTTATCTGTCAGATTGAATCTTTCTAGTAGTTCATCTATTTTTTTATCAATTTTCTTTCCACCCAAACCACTTATACCAGCAAAATATCTCAAATTTTCTCTTGGAGTCAATCTCCAATATAGATTTCTAGTCCCTTCGAACATGGCAGCTATTTTATCTATAGATTTTGTATTATCTTTACCAAACAGCTTTATTTCTCCTTCATCTGGAATTATTAAATTACATATACTTTTAATAGTAGTAGTCTTACCAGACCCATTAGGACCAAGTATTGCACATATACTCCCTTCATCAACTGAAAATGAAATATTATTTACTGCTGTTAAATCCCCATATTTTTTTACTAAGTTATTAACCTCAATAGCTTTCAAGCTATCCCCCCCAATTAATTTGAATAATTAAAAGTCATAATCCTTTCTCCTTTTTAAACATATTACAAAATAAAACGACTATTTCTTTGTTATATTCTTAGTATTATAGTTAATTTTACCATTAAAGTATTGACTTTTCAATTCTTTCGCTATAATATTTATAATTTTCATAAAATAGAAGGTGTAGTAAAAAGGATTCTAGTCATCGACCACCACTTCAA
>NZ_LOHE01000099.1 GCF_001559865.1 Abyssisolibacter fermentans | reverse complement strand
TATTTTTAGGAGCTTCGCCATTTGCATTAGGTTTTTTGCTTGATTTTGTAATGAGGAAATTTGATTGGTATGGAATAACTATTTTGATTATTAGTATATTATTTTTTATATATTGGTTTTTTATGGGGTATATTTCTATAAATTATACAAAATCAGTATTAGAATCTATTTTAATTGGAAACAGTTTTGCATTTATTAGTATTATAATAATTATTTTTCAAATGATATTTTTAGGAAGATTTATGTTCAATATATTTGGAATATTGCCCCAGATGTTTTATTTAAATTCTCTTAGGGTTACAAGTATACTGTCCTTATTTATTCCTATTCATAATATGAGTGTAACTTTTGTATTAAGCTTTATATTAATGATAGCAGTATATTATTTTGGATATAACATGAGATTAAAAAAAATACAATAATAATTGATTTGGTAGTTAAATATCTTTAATAGTAATGATTCAGAATGATTCAAATGTTTCTATGATTAGATTAGAGAATAAAAAACACAGAATCAAAGTTGTGTACGGCATATGTCATGTAACTTCTATTAGGATTGTTGGTGGTATATCTTTAGGGTAAAGCGTTGTTAGTTACAATGAAGAAAAATTATGATAATAATAACTCAATGGTATAGGCAAGTATCTGATAATCTTTAATTCACCTACAAAGAAACATCAGATGCTTGCCTAGTTACTTTATTGAATGTAGTGTTTTTTAGTAAAAACTTTGCTAGTCTTTTTTTATGCCTTTTTTAAACAGGATTAGTGCAAAATTAACAAGGAATAAAAGGGTTTGCAAGATAAATGTAGAAATATTATATGTGGATTTGAGTTTTATATAGTAGATAATGTCTATAATTTGAAACTAAATTGGCTCACTCATTTCGGAGTAATCCTTTTGGGAAAAACATTGGTATACTATCTGTTCAATAGTATTATGAAACTAAATATATGAAAAGGGGGATTATTGTATGGAACACTTATTTAAAATTACGGTAGTGCAAGAGTTCTTATGTTATAGAGAGCAGAAATAATTTTAGTTCCAAATGATTGTGGAACAAAAACAGCACAAATTCATGCATTATCTACAAGAGCTTAAGAAAATATGACAGGAGTTGTAATGGTAAATATTCCAGGAGAAAATGCTGGCTGTTCATATGCATTAAGTCCAATTGTGTGGGATAAAGCCGGTAATCCATTAGATACTACAATTGTTTTTTAAAGAAGATACGACAGAGGGTATTTCATAGCAGAATTTGATATAGATAAACTGAGTGATTATCGTAGTCATGAGATGATGGGAAATACATTTAGAAAAAGCAAAGCATATTCAGAATTATTGAATGATGAGGTAAGATAACCATTTATACATAGATGATAGACTTAATATAAAAATAAGTAACACATTACTGTAGAATTAAAGATTTTGTATAAACAGGGAGAGAAGTCTGAAATAGGTAGCAGAAGTAGTCCATTGACCCCCTCGTGATTTGTAGTTAATTGTTTCCCTATGTTAATAGAATAATAAAAAAATCGCTCAAAGCCAACTTGTTTCATTGCGTTTTGTGCCTTGAGTGAAGCGAAAGGATGGATATAACAATGAATAGAAAAATAGTAATAATATCAATAATTGCGATAATAGTGATAGGTTTAGTAGGCATATTAATATATAGTGTAACAGGAGAAAACAAATTAGAGAAAAAACAAGACTTAGAAAATGAATATCTTGAAGAAGGAAAATATGAAGAAGCAATAAAAGCATATAAAGTACTCATAGAAATAGAATCAAATAACATAGAAGCAAGATTGGGACTAGCAGATGCGTATATAGCAATAGAAAAACCAGCAGAAGCGAAAAAAGTTTTAGAAGAAGCAATAGAAATAGATGCTAAAACAATTGAACCATATATTGAACTTAGTGAAATATACATACAGCAAGATAACTATCAAGAAGCAGAAGAAGCATTAAAACAAGCAATAAATATAGACTCAACAAGAGCAGACCTTTATAAAAAGCGAATAGGATTATTTGAAGAAATGAACAAAGAAACAGATGAAATAACAAATCTTATAAAAGAAGCCATGGAAAAAACAGGAGATGAAACATTCCAAAAGCTACTAGATAAGTATATATCAGAAGCACAAGAAGTATCAGTAAAAGATGAAGAGACAGTTAATGAAGAAGTTATACATTTTCCAGATCCGAACTTAGAAGAAGCGATACGTGATGAAATAAATAAACCTTCAGGAAATATATATAAAAGTGATGTTCAAAGAATAAAGGAGTTAGATGCAGGTTTCTGTGGAATAGAAAATATTAGTGGAATAGAGAAATTGACAAATCTAACTCATTTGGACTTACATGGAAATAAAATCAGTGACATAAGAGCAATCTTAGGATTAACAAACCTAACTAAGTTGAACTTAGATAATATTGAAATTAGTGATATAAGCGTAATATCGGGTTTAACAAACCTAACAGAGTTGGAGTTAAGGCGGAATAAAATCAGTGACATAAGAGCAATCTTAGGATTAACAAATCTAACTAGGTTGGATTTAGATGGCAATAAAATTAGTGATATAAGCACAATTTCAGGATTAACAAATCTAACTTATTTGAATTTAGGTGGTAATGAAATTAGAGATGTAAGTGCAATCTCAGATTTGACAAATCTAACTTATTTGGTTTTAAATTGTAATGAAATCAGTAATATAAGTGGGATAGCAGGTTTAAAAAATTTAAATTTATTGGATTTAGGTGGTAATGAAATTAGAGATATAAGTGCAATCTCAGGATTAGCAAATCTAGCTCTATTGGGTCTATCTGACAATGAAATTAGTGATATAAGTGCATTATCAGGATTAACAAATCTAACTGATTTGAGTCTTACTAACAATAAAATTAGAGATATAAGTGCAATAGCAGGATTAACAAATTTAACTAAGTTGTATTTATTTTACAATCGAAACATTGACATAAGTGCAATATCGAGTTTAACAAATTTAACTAATTTGAATTTATACCACTGTAAAATTAGTGATATAAGTGCAATATCGGGGTTAACAAACCTAATAGAGTTACACTTAGAAGACAATGAAATCAGTGACATAAGTGCAATAGCAGGTTTAACAAATTTAACCGAGTTGGATTTAGCTAAAAATGAAATTAGTGATATAAGCGCGATAGCAGGATTAACAAATCTAATTAAGTTGGATTTATGCAAAAATGAAATTACCGATTATAGCCCATTAGACAATTTAACTAATACAGACATATACAAATAAATCTGACAAGGGCACAGGCACTTTGTCAGATACGATTTCCACACCCAGTGGGGACAGGTACTTTTAGGTGCCATTATCACAGGATATAAAATTAATATCTAATAAGATTCAAAAATAACCTATGGGAACAATATAGTCTTAAATTTTTATGTAGATAATTCAAATGTTTAGTATAAAAGATTAAATAACTTGAATATAGGTAAGGTTTCTCCTAACTACAGAGAAAATAAATGGGCTATAGATAACATTGTCAATTAGGTTTTATAGTATTGGTAATGTGTATAAATATAAAGGAGATAAATTATATATGAAGAGATTAAAATTATTATTTTTAGGAGCTTCGCCAT
>NZ_LOHE01000098.1 GCF_001559865.1 Abyssisolibacter fermentans | reverse complement strand
ATGCTGGGCACACATAAAAAAGCTGCCCCATAATTTGTTTAAAAAACATTTTATGGGGCAGCTAGATTATCTATTGCTATTTTAATGTTTCTTTAATAACATTCCACATTTCTTTTCTTTCAAAACCTTTTCTCCATGATGCTAATCCTTTTATTTTGTATTTCTTTACTAAATCAATTCTTTGCTTTAATGAGTTTTCATTTTCAAGCCAAACTTTATATGTGCTGTTGCCATCAATGTATTCTGAATAATCTTGTTTGCTATCATCATCCCACTTTACCTCTGCTTCTTTTTTTTCTAATATATCTTCTATTCTTTTCATTGATAGAGCTCTGGATGAAACTTTGACCTCAACCCCTTGTTTTTCTTCTTCCCATAATCTTGTATAAAAAGGAACTGCTAATATTACTTTTTCTTTGTCCACCATTGTTAATAGATTTTTCAGACCTCTTTCAACCCAAGGTAAAGACGCTACTGAACCACTTGTAGGAGAGCTTGCCCAATGTTCATCATATGCCATTAGAATCATATAATCAACAACCTTTCCTAAAGCTACTCTATCATAAAACATTGACCAATTCTCGCTTTTGGATTTTATTGTAACATCAATTGATAGTTTTAAATCTTTCTCTTTACATATTGGATATAGTTCTTTTATAAATTGTGTAAACATATCTTTATCTTTCAGATATACATTTTCGAAGTCTATGTTTATGCCGTCTAATTCATATATAATGGCTAAATCTATAATATTATTTATGACTTTCTCTCTTATTATAGTATCATTTAGAATCTTTGATGTTAATTTGGGTTTAAAACTATTATTAACTAACCCCCAAACCTTGTAGCCAACTCTGTGAGCTTCTTTTGAGTATTCTATAGAAGCCTTGTTATAAATTTTGCCTTTTTCATCTATTACAGAAAACCATGTAGGACATAAAACATCTAACCCTTCTATCTTCTCCAACTTACCTATTTTATTTTGTTTTCTACCAATATAATCCCATGTTATACTTATTAGTTCACCATCATTCTTTTTATCTATGCTAACCTTTTTTTCTCTTATTTGAGGTTCTGTTTTAGATATTTTGTAATCTGAATTTTTTATAAACCCAAAATATCCTTTCTCATCTCTTATATATGACCATTTATTATATCTTTTGTAAACATAAATATCACTACTTGAATTAATCTTATCTACTACTTTTGCCCATATACTTGGTTCTTTTCTTAACCTTGTTCCATTTAAAACTTTGGCATTCATCGCTGTATTGGGTTTATCTATTATGTATGTTTTTGATTCACTAATATATTTGATTTTATAATCAGTATATTCATGAATAAAGTTTGATGATATTATAGGTGTACCTTCAAACATCTTTAAAATATCGTTTATTGTTGTTGTCATTCTATTTATTTTTATTTCATTTGTATTATAATAAATTCTTATTACTTCATCATTGTTACAATAGACTAATATTTTCTTCTCTTCATCCCAAAGCACGTCCATTTTTAAATAGTCTTTTACTGTATTTATATCTAAAAATATTTCATCTTCATCATTTATAGGCATGGGGTCACACATTACTTCTTTACCTTCTATCATTACTTTGATATCTTGACCCGAATTAAAGACAGGTTCTGCCACAAGATTTGTCTTATAAACAATAATATAAACTGCTAAAGCTATGATAATTAATAAACTATAGAAAATTTTCTTCATAGTCTTCTGTCCCCCATTTTAAGTTATGCTCTTATTTCATTATATTACAAATTAAATTAGCGTAATATTAATAATTTGTTACAAATATCCTTTAGATTACTTAAATGTTCTATTATTCTAAGGTATATATATCATATTAGTATTAAAGACTTATTTAGATAATATATGTACTTCAAAATTAACAAAATATAAAAGGGACTATCTCAATATGTTTAAGATAATCCCTTTAAGGAAAACATGTATCAATTATCTAGTTTACTAATTCCATTCCTTTTTTAAATGCTTTTTTATTTATATCTATGAATTTTTCTTTTACATTTTGCTCTATAGCTTTATCCCAGTCAATATCTTTGATATCTATAGCATTCACTAAGCCGCCAAGCATTATAATATTCTGTGTCCTTATATTCCCTATCTCTAATGCACTTGCAGCTGCATTTATCACTTTTGTTTCGACTTTTTGCTTCAAATCTTCGATTATTCCATCCGGATAACTGCACTCGCCTGTTAATATTGGTACAGATGGAATTTCATAATCATTTATTACAACTACACCATCTGGTTTTAAATAATCTATCCATCTCATTGCTTCCATTCTTTCAAAAGCAACTACTATATCTGCTTGACCTTTTCCTATTATAGGCGAATGTACTTTTTTACCATATCTTACTTGAGTAGTAACACTACCTCCACGCTGTGCCATACCATGAACCTCTGACATTTTTACATCGTAGCCAGCATCAATCAAACCTGTTGCTAATATTTTACTAGCAAGTATGATTCCTTGACCTCCAACACCAACTAATAGTATATTTTTTACTTCACACATATTATTCACCCACCTTTTTTATTGCATCGAATGGACAAACTTGAGAACATACATCACATCCAACACACATAGCTTGATCTATTACAGCACCTGTTTCTTCGTTGAATGATATAGCTGGACAGCCAACCTTCAAGCACATTTTACATTTCTTACAAACTTCAGAATCAACTACGCATTTTTGTCTATCTAGTTCATATTCTTCTTTTTCTGCGTTTGTATATTTTTTAAGTGCACATGGCCATTTAGTAATTATTACTGATGGTTCATTTATCTTCATTGCTTTATCTATAGCATTTTTACATTGCTCTAAATCTAATGGATTTATAATATCTACATGTTTTATTCCTATTGCATTTACTAATTTTCCCAAATCGACTGCTTCTGTTTGCTCTCCCATCAATGTATAGCCTGTACCAGGATTTTCTTGATGTCCTGTCATTCCTGTTATTCTGTTATCTAATATAACTGTTGTTACATTACCTTTGTTATACACTATATCTAATAGTCCAGTCATTCCTGAATGGAAGAAAGTTGAATCTCCAATAACACTAAATACTTTCTGCTGTCTATTATTTTGCTTGTATGCTTTTGCAATACCATGTGCTGAACTAATGCTAGCACCCATACAAATACATGTTTCTATTGCATTTAATGGAGGTGCTGAACCTAATGTATAACAACCAATATCACCTGTTACGATTAAATCTTTTCTCTTGCTTAATTCATAGAAGAAACCTCTATGAGGACAGCCAGCACACATTGTAGGAGGTCTTGCAATTATTTTTTCTTCATTTTTTTCTACTGATGCTCTTTTTTGTCCAAAAACTGCTTCTGCTATTATATCAGGATTAAGTTCGCCTGTTATAGGTATTATATCTTTTCCTATTACATCAATTTTCATTGCTTTTATTTCTGACTCAAGATAAGGCTCTAATTCTTCTATAACGTATAGTTTGTCAACTTTTGAAGCAAATTCTTTTATTAAGTCTTTTGGAACAGGGAATGTAAAGCCTAATTTTAAGAAAGATACATCATCTCCAAAGACTTCTTTTGAATACTCATAAGCTACACCTGATGTTATTACACCTATTTTTGTATCGTTATATTCTGCTTTATTTATTGAAATTTTATTGCTGTATTCTTCTAATCTTTTAAGTTTCTTTTCTAATTCAACATGCATAACTCTTCCATTTGCAGGAGATGCCACATATTTTTTTATGTTCTTTTCGTACTTTTTCATTTCTACTTCTTTTCTGTCTTCAAATGCTACTAAACCTTTACTATGACAGATACGAGTTGTAAGTCTTAATAAAACTGGTACATCATACTCTTCACTAATTTCATATGCAAGTTTTGTGAAATCCTTTGCCTCTTCACTATTACTAGGTTCAAGCATAGGAAACTTTGCACTTTTTGCATAGTATCTGTTATCTTGTTCATTTTGTGAACTATGCATTCCAGGATCATCAGCTGATACTAATACAAGACCACCATTAACTCCTGTATATGCTACTGTAAATAATGGGTCTGCTGCTACGTTAACTCCAACATGTTTCATTGCAGCTATACTTCTAGCGCCAGCTATTGCTCCTCCTAAAGCGACTTCTAGTGCTACTTTTTCATTTGGTGTCCACTCAGAATATATTTCCTTGTAATTTGCTATATTTTCTAATATCTCTGTACTTGGTGTTCCAGGATATGCTGAAGCTAAGGTTACTCCTGCTTCATACGCTCCTCTAGCTACTGCTTCATTTCCTGTTAACAGTTTCTTCATTATACATCACCCCTTTATTATTTGTATACATCATAACATGGTACCCGCCACTTATAGAGGTGGGGGATATCTTACGTCTTATACTGCTGAAATCAAACTTCCTAGAGCTATGGAATTTAGTTTAGCTTGATGCGAATCTGCTCTTGAAACCAAAACAACTGGAGCTTTTGCTCCCATTATTATTCCTGCTGAGAGACTGCCTGCAAAATATGTTAGTGTTTTTCCTATACCATTACCCATTTCAATGTTTGGCACTACTAATATATCTGCATCACCTGCTACAGGACTTTTATAATTTTTAATCTTAGCGGCATCTTTAGAAATTGCTAAGTCTAACGCCATAGGACCTTCTACTATAACACCTTTTTCAAAATATCCTTCTAAGTACTTCTGTTTAATGTTACCTGCATCTACTGTTGCCTGCATTTTTTCGTTTACTTTTTCTTTAGCTGCCAGTATTGCAACTTTAATTTCATCTTTTTCTAAAATTCTACTTGCCTTTACTGCATTTTTTATAATTTTAATTTTTTGTTCTTCATTTGGACTTATATTCATACCACCATCTGTTAAGAAAAGTAACTTATGATAATTTGGTACTTCATATACCATAACATGACTTAACAAGCTATCAGTTCTGAGACCATATTCTTTGTTAAGAACCTCTTTTAATAATATTGATGTGTCTATTAAACCTTTCATGACAAAATCTGCTTTATTACTGCTAACATACTTTACAGCAACCTCTGCTGATTCTTTTAAATCCTTTGTTTGTACTGTCTCATAATCATCAATATTAATATTTAATTCATTAGCTATTCTTTTAGTTTCTTCTATATCTCCTATTAATATAGGGCGAACAATACCCATATTTGCAGCTTCTACAACTGCCTGCAATACTTCTTTGTCTTGCGGTGCAGCTACTGCTAATGTTTTTGTTGGTTGATCTTGAGCTTTTGTAATTAATTCGTTTAAACTATTCAATATTTCACCCCTTTACAACTATTTATTCTGAAATAATACACTTATGTAAGTTATAACAATAAAATTGTTATCTTTTTATGTTCTCACTCTATATTTTAACACAAAATTTTAATACTTCAAATATTTTTTGAAGTATTAAAAAAAATTGTAATATTTATTATATATAATAGGGCAGCAGCTTTTTAAATATATACATCCATGGGAATGTTAAAACTGTTGTTGTGAATATTAGAAATGGTACCGCAAATCCTTTATCTTCATGTCTATAAATCCGACCATTAACAATTACTTCTCCCCTATAATCAATAGTTTTATGGAACTCTTTATCGTTTTTGCGTAATTGTTTAAATGTAATACGATTATTGAGAGTTATCATAATAATAAATGTAATTATAAATACAAAGCTTTTTACAATATCAATAAGTTCAATAAAATGATAGTTTTCAGATTCATATGCAAATCTTACGTATAAACTCATCATTATAGGCGGTAGTCTATTACCTATATATGAAACAAGACAAATTTTTATTATACTTCGCTTATAAAATTTGCTAAGGTTGTACCAAAATTTTCTGATTTTAAAAATGAAGTAACCAAAAAATAATATTATTGTGCAAAATATAAAACTTTTAACTAAAAAAATTTTGGACGGAGGCAGTATTAAAGCTTTCCAATTTAATTTAATAAATTCAATCATGCCACATCTTCCTTTCTATGTATTTATATCCATCATTTATTAATTATATTTCTTTTTTATAAGTTTGTAAACGTTTCATCAATATATAACCAATAATTAATAATTCATAATATTTAACTTTTAACAATTATCTAAAAATTTGTCTATTAAAAATAAAAAACGTAGCATTATACTACGTTTTAAACTATTTCACTAAACTCTCAAGCTGTTTCTTACATGTTATATTCACTTCATCGTTTGGATTAATTTCATAGGCTTTTAATATGTCTGTTTCTGCTTCCTTAATTTTACCAAAGTTTAATAATATCATACCCCTATTACAAAGTAATTCAGCATCATCTGGCTTTATTGCTATTGCTAAATTTATTTTTTCTATAGCAGAATCTAAGCTTCCTACCGCAGCGTAACACATTGCAAGTTCATTTAGTGTATCAAGCTGCTTTGGATTTATTGCTATTACATTTTCAAATTCTTTTATTGCTGATGAATAATCATTTAATTGTCTATAAGCTAGTCCTATCATAAACAATAAATTCCACCAATCAGTATACTTTTCTTTTAATTCAAGTAATATTTCTAATCCCTTTTGTGGATAACCCATCAATACGTAATTATAACCTTCTTCATAATCTACATCATCTTTTATTGCATTTAAATTTGTCTGTATCTCTTCGATTAAATCTTGATCTTTAGACATATCTAAGAATTTTTCCCACACAATATCAGCTTTCTTAAATTGTTTTGCATGTTTATAATGAAAACCAAGCTTATAATAAGTCAATTCAAATTCACTATCTATATCGAGTATGTCCTCTAATATTGATGTAGATTCTCTTAGAAAAATTTTCGCTTCTTTATTTTTATTGTATTTAAGCTTATTTACTGCTACTTTTTCTAAGGTCAAACTATAATTATATAAGCCTTTAGCATTATCAGGATTGATAACTGTTATAGCTTTAAAATATATTAAAGCATCATCAATTTTTTCATCTTTTAAATAACCAAATCCCTTGTATAATAAATATTTTTCTATATCTTTATAAATATGAACAAGCTCATCTATATAGTCCTTGACATATTTAAATTTTGGATCTACTGCAACTGTATATATCATTCCCTCTATTAACAATTCTAACTTTATTTCGTCTTGAGCACGTTTTTCTTTTATTTCAGAAATTAAGTTATTCATTAACATTGGATATGGTATATTAGTTTTTAATTTACTATCGGAAATTGTTACATTTGCATTTGGCTTTAGTTCTATAAAAGTAATGTTCTCTAATTTTTGTGAATAAAATTCTTCAATATTCTTTATCATATTTTTCTTACCTTTCCTTTATTAATTTTTCAAATTCATCTGTTACATCGAAAACTTTGCATCTGTCAAAGGAATTTTTACCACTTAGATATTTAAACAATAATACAACTTCTTTATTATAAGATTGTACATCCTCTATGGCAAATCCTCTTTTGGATAATTCCAATACATCTACATTAAATTTTTCAAAATGCATTTCATTTATTAGTTTTTTTACAGGCTTATTTGAATTATCTGAGTATTCATTTATGTTATTACTTTCTTTTAAAAATGTATGTCTTTGTCTTAAAATTACATTCTCATCTTTTCTAATCATAAAAGAAGGTATAACAGGATTTTTATTGCCTGATAAATAGTCATATTTGATTAATTGATTAAAAATATCATAATGTTCATAACCTTTATATTTATAGAATTTATCAATTATTACATATAACTTGTTTTTACTATGAGATACTTTGTTGTATTCATTTTCCAACCAATAATTTGATAAATCCTCAAAGAAATCGAATGGTTCTTTGTAAAAATTATTAATTAAAAAATCTAGTGTGAATTTAAAATAATCTTCATCTGAATATCTTTCAACTATCTCTTCTATTTCTTTTATTTTACTCATTTCTTCAAAGCTTATATATTTGTTAAACATAACTTCATAAGGAGGTTTATCATAAAAAACAAATCCATGTATATCTTTCTCTGCTCTTAATTGTGTTCCTTTTAAAAGCTTTAAAAAACCTAATTGGAGTTTTTCAGGTCGAAGTCTATAAACATCATTAAATGATTTTTTATAACTTTCAAAATCTTCATATGGTAAGCCTGCTATCAAATCTAGATGTTGATGTATATTGTTATATGAATTAATAAGCTTTACTACTTCACTCAATTTATTAAAGTCTGTTGTTCTATTTACTCCTTTTATTACTTTTTCATTAGTTGATTGAACTCCTATTTCAAATTGAAATAATCCTTTTGGGACATCTTTGAGGAAGTTTAGCATTTCATCATCTAGTATATGTGCTGTAACCTCAAAATGAAAATTTATATTTTTAACATTCTGCTGTATTATGTATTTCATTATTGTTATTGCAAATTGTTTATTAGTATTAAAAGTTCTATCAACAAATTTAACCTGTCTTACTTCTGCGTCTATTAATTTTTTTAATTCCTTTTTTATTCTTTCTATAGAAAAATATCTAGTTCCCTTTAATACTGAAGATAAACAAAACTTACAGTTAAACGGGCAACCTCTTGAGCTTTCAAAATATACTATTCTATCTTTTAAGTCGCTCAAGTCTTCATAATATGGAGATGGTATTTCATCAAGGTTTTCTATTAATGCTCTAGGCTTGTTCTTTATTATTTCATTATTTTGCCTATATACAAGTCCTTCTACAGTATTTAGATTATAGTCGTTGGTATTTAATCTTAGTATCAAGTCTTTAAACGTAAATTCTCCTTCTCCACAAATAATATAATCTATAAACTCAAAGTCTTGCATAAGCTGTTCACAATCAAAAGATACCTCTGGTCCTCCAAAAATTATCTTTACATCAGGTAATGATTTTTTTATTTTATAAGCTATTTCTTTTATTATTTCTATATTCCATATGTAACAAGAAAATCCTATTACATCTGGTTTCTTTCTATATATTTCTCTAACTATAAAATCTGTATTATTGTTTATTGTAAATTCTTCTATACTAATATTTACATCTATATCCTTACACATACTCTTTAAATACCTTAATGCTAAAGAAGAATGGATGTATTTTGAATTTAATGTTGTAAGTAGTATATTCATATTTTATCTCCTCTTGTTTGATAGTATATATCATTTGTATTATTTATCATAATTAAGTCTATCTATTTTACTCTGTATCCATCAATGGCTATAAATCTAAGTTTATCATAGGTATAATTTGATAATCTATAATCGAATCTATCTACAGAATGTGCTGATATATATATATACTCAGGTGTTTTAAACTCATCAATATATGATATTGCAGCTGAATGAGTATAATTTTCTTTTTTAGGAAATTTTATTTGTATAATATCTCCAATATCTACTTCTTTTATACTTACTTCTCTACCTATAGGACCTACGCCTTTATTGCTAATTAAAAATTTATAAAAATCTTCTACCGAAGTCCATGAAGGAGATCTACTGTTGATATCTCTATAAAACCATCTATAATAATTCATGGGGCTACCAGCAAAATGTAATATCTGAGATACAAAGTTAGTACAGTCACCTCCAAGATTTTCAAAATCATAATATTTATTATTCCTTAAAAAAGCCCATCTTTTCATGTATTGATATGCTTTGTTTCTATTATATGGGAATATGCCCGTATGATGCTTGTCAAAATTATACTCCATATTAAAATACCTCCTAATATATATATTAGGAATACCACAGCATATATGTACTATACACTATTACAATTTTATATTCAACCTGAACTAACGACTTGGTATAAAATTTTTGTATCAATTTTTGAATAAATAGTTATAATACTAAAAAGGAGGAATTTTTATGATTATGACTGTTAGGCAAATAAAACACCAGACATGTATAGAAAAACTTAGAGAAATCGGATGTACTGTAATCGCTATTGAAGGAGTAATGTTCCTTATAAAATACAGACTAAATAACAAATTAAAATTAACTTATTTTTATCACGTAAATGAAGACAACACATATTATCTCGAAAGAATTAAACCATATGTTATAGGAGCAGGAACATTTAATTCAGAAGAAGAAGTTGTAGATGCTATAATTTATGATATCAAACAATTTAAAAATGCTGCTAATAGCAATAATTTTGACGATTTTATAGATTTCATAATAAAATTATCAGAAAGTGTTAAAGCATTTGATGATCTTTTCTTGTATTACAATATTTCAAAAGAAGATATTCAATCTCTTTATGCAATAATAAATAATATAAATCTGTTATTTTCTAAAATAAAAGAACATAGTGGAAAAATAGAATTAAAATCTTAGTTCAAATGCCCAAGTTGGCAATACTAAAATTGGGCTTTTTACATAAATATCTGCTATTATTAAAACTCCTTACAAAACCCATATTTTGCAAACTTGTTTTGAATTAACATCTTTATTCCATTTCTATTTTCACTTTTGCTTATAACTATGCACTTATTTAACAAAGAATGGTAAAATTCTTGTCTTTCTTTAAAGTTATAAACTTCTGGATATAAGTTTTTTTTTATTTCTAATTGTTCAGGGCTTATACGTCCTTTTCTTAATTTTAGCATATATGAAATTAAATTATTGATAAAAGCTTTATTAACAAATTCATTTTGTAATGTTTGTCCGCTCATACCGCTTATTATTGCATAATAAATAAAATCTGGTTGCGTATCTTCAAAGGAATTGTTTCCACTTTTTATTATCTCTAAACATTTGTATAATACCTTAAAATGAGCTTCACTATTTGTTCCGTTTAGTACATTTAATAACTCTATTCTACTTCTCTCAAAGACTATTATATATTTATTATCATATGTATTTAAATCACATACAAATTGATTTTTTTCAATTATATCTTTTATTGATAAATAAATAATATCTTGCTTAATTGTCTCTATTATTTCTTCATAATCTAATTCTTTTTTATTTGCTATAAAATAAAATATTCTAGCTATACTGATAGTTTCTAATAACGAAATTATATTTCCTGTAACTTGCAATGTTGTTTTTATTATTTCATTTATAATAATCTTAAAATCATTATTAACAATCACTATTGGTAAAGCCCTAGCACAAGCACTGTCATCATATTCCTTCCAATAGCACTGTGGATGGTCATATTTTAATAAACTATTATTCGCAGATTGTCTATACTCTCTCCACAGCTTCAGCTCATTTATAAATCTTTGTATATCAACATTAACACTTACATCTTCTTTTGATGGCATAAGTGATTTTATCGTAATTATCATTTGCTGTGTTATATATGATATACATAATTGATTATTATGATAAAATTTATATTTATTATAGTCTTCGTTCTCCATAAACTTCAAACAATCACCTATAGTTGAATTCAATACTAAATTTCTTACTCTATCTTCTAACATTTAATGCCTCCTAATTTAGTTGATAACTTTAATTTTACATAACTTAGTATATCAAAATTATATCAATATGTTAATCGGATATAAAGAATTTTAAACTATTAAATAGTTTTATTTATAAAATAAAAAGATGCTTCAAAACGAATGAATTTGTAATAACTCAAAACATTTCAAAACATCTCTTATATTGCTATATTATTCATCAAATGAATCTATATCAGTTTTAGCTCTTTTAATAAATAATAAACCTAATACTATTAATAAGATAGGTATTATAGATTTTTCTATTGAATATGTCAATGTATATAAAAAATTAAAATCAAATATTCGTCTGATAATGCTTAATATATTTTTTAATAAAACATATCCTCCAAATATTACTAAACCTAAACCTACTTTTTTCTTGTTCAAGGATCGAACGAAATTCATATCTATGTTTAACACATTTTCATCCTGCACTTTTATACCCATAAATATTTTTTTCTTAACATGATGCGCATCAAAAAAACTATAAAACCATATAATAACAGCTCCTGCACCAAGTATTAAAAAATCTATTTCTCCACCTAATGCTATACATAGTGCAAATAAAGCTAACAACTGTATACCTTTATTCATTAACCCCATATACATATGAGCAGCTCCCGGAATAAATGATGTAATAAATATCATAAATGAGCTGTAATGAACTCTAGCTTCACTAGTATATTCTTCTTTTTTGCTCAAGTTTATTTTTTGTTTGTTTTCATTGTTTATCAACTCTTTGTAACACTCATCACATATGATTTGATCTTTATAGTTTATGGAACATTCTTTGCAAATTGGTCTTCCACAATTTAAGCACCTATATTGTGCATCGCTTTTATCATGTTTATAGCATTTCATATTATTTATACCTCCAATATCTATTTAATATTAACAATAAAATTTAACCCTGATTATTCATATAACTTTAAATAATTCAAGTTTTTAATCATAAAAATCTAAACTATCAAATATACCATCAATAAAATTTGAAACTTTTTCTATTTTTTTATCAATACTTCTATTTATCTCATGACTCTTAATTACTATATTATTTACTACATGTCTTTCTATATTTGCATCAGCAAATGATATATTAACAATAGATATCAATAGACCCGCTGCAACTAGACTAGAACCCCAAAGTCTATAAGCCTTTTTCTTCCAAGAATTAGATTTGGCACTTATTTTACCAATAGCATTCATAACATTTTGTGTAAAATCTGATGGTGGGCATAATAAATCTAAATTTGATAAAGTTTCGAAAACATGGTTCATACTATCAACTTTATTTCTACATAAATTACAACTATCTAAATGTTCTTCCATTTCTATTTTTTCTTCGACATCTAATGTATTTTCAAGATATACATTTATTTTTTTTGAAAAATCTTCACATTTCAAAACAATCACCTCCATCTTTACTTTTGCTTTTGCTATATAATATTTCTTTTAGTTTACGTCTTGCTCTGTATAGTCTAGTTTCAACTGTTTTTACGGGTATATCAAGTATTGTTGATATTTGATTATAACTAATGTTGTTAAAATGATATAGGATAATAACAGATTTATATATTTCAGGAAGCTCACTTATAGCTTTATGTACATCTTGTTTTTGCTCGTTTTCCAAAATGCACTCCTGTGGTAAGTTTTTATTATCTATAACTTTAGCTAGTAGCTTTTCTGAATCATCTACTATTTTTAACCGTTTTTTCTTAGCCCAATCTATACACAAATTTACAGCAACTCTATAAAGCCATGTAGAAAATTTACTATCAAATCTAAAGTTATTAATGCCTTTAAAAACCTTTATAAAAATCTCCTGTGCTAAATCTTGAGCTTCTACATAATCTTTTGTGTAACTATAAGCCATAGAAAAAACTCTGTTCTTATATAAATCTACTATAATTTCAAAATCTTCATGAAATCCATCCTTGACTCGTCGCAAAGCTTTTTCTTCATCCAAGAATCATTCCCCCAATAAATACACGCCTTAATTAACCCAATATTTTTATAATTATACACAAATTAGGGTTTGATTATATTAATGTCTCCATTTATGACTTTTATGTCAAATTTGGCCTTATCATCATTGATAGTTTTATTAACAATTTGCTTGTTATCTTCTCTTTGTACATTCAATTCTGTCTCATTTAAAAAATCAACTATGTTTCGATTTGTATAGAACAATAATTGTCCGCCCTGATTTTCATTTATGCTGAAATCTACATTCCCATGTTTATTATTTATTCTTACAAGACTATGATTAATATCGTCAAATCTAATGTCAATTAAACCATTGCTATTATCAATATCTACAGCTTTTTTAAGATTTACAGCTGTAATATCTCCATGCTTATTTGTGATTTTACAAGATCCATTTACATCTTCTATTTTAACATCTTCATTATTAGTGTTTATTTCAACATCTTTATCAACCCTAGCAACTGTAATTTCAGCATATTTTGAATCTATTTTTAAACTACCTTTAATATTTGATACATAAACGCTCTCATGTAATGATGTTACATTCACATCTTGTAATTCTTCTAATTTTATTTCACCATATTCATTTGAAACATTAACCTTACCTTTTACATTATTAACAGTAATCTTTCCATGTCTATTGCTAAGCTTTACATCATCACTAATATTACTAATTTCAATATCCCCATATGAATTTTTAACGTCTATACTTTTTACATTTGATACAATAACATCTCCATGTCTGTTTTTTAATTCTATTTTTTTATTATTATCTTTTACTCTAATTTCGCCATATGAATTTTCTACATTTAGTTGTATATCTCTAGGTAATATTATATTATAATTAACCTCTAAATTTTTAATTAATCGTCTATCATAATTATCTATACTTGTTTTGATTAGAATGTAATCATTATCCTCATTTATTTGTATTAACCTATCAACAAATGCATTAGTATATTCTTCATCATTATTATCAATACTTATACTTGCTGTAACTTTTAGGTCTTTAACATCACCTTTGCGCACATTAATTTTACCATGATTATTATATAATTCAACTAATTCTTGATCTGATAATTGAATATTAAATTCTCTGTTATATTCAGAATGATATTTATACATATCGCTAAAAAATCCAATAGTATCATTAATTGAAAAAACCGAATCAAAATTGCTCAACGCACTTATAACTAATACTGCAATAATTATAAATACAATACTTGATTTACTATAGACATATTTAATTTCTTTTTTACTATTATCAGCTATTAATTTAGTAAATAATATTTCAAGTCCCAATAAGATAATTATTATAGGCCATAATATTGATAAAACAAATCTAATGTCAAAGTTTATGAATTGTTCTATTAGAAAAAATATGCCCACTAATATAAATGTAATAGCTAACGTAATAATTCCAATCCTTTTCTTTACCATAATTAACCTCCAAACTCCATGACTTTTCTTAAATACTTAAGTACTTCAGTAATATAGACATAGTTTATTATTTATACCCTTCAAATTTATTTATTTTTTTCATATTGTATAAAAAACTAATGAAATATATTTTAAGCTTACATTTTTTATAGTTACAAAAAGCATATGACATTACATTAAACTGAAGCTTCTACACACTTCATTCTTAGGCGTAGGGGATTCACTCTATATAAAAGATTGAGGTTTTCTACATAATTAAAAGGCCACCATCATTAAATGGTAGCCACCAGATCATTTAACTATTTCTTTTTCAAATTCATAAGTATAAAGATTCATAAATTTAATAACTTTTTTTGAATAAGAGCTTTCTTGAGGTCTTTTATAGTTTGCTCTTGAAGCCATATATTTTTGTAGACCTCCTCTGCCTCTATTATAAGCTGTTAACATTTTATGAATATCATTATCATATTTATCTTTTAAGTATTTTAAATGCTCTGTAAATAATGTTATATTATACTTTATGTCATATAGATATTCAGGTTTATACTCTATATTTAGTCTTTTGGCAGTTAGTCTAGCGGTATTATCCATAACTTGACCTATTCCTTTTTCTCCAGAATTACCAACAACGTTATGACAAAAGTTGCTTTCAACTTTCATTATAGCTAATACAGTAAATATATCTAAACTTTTTTCCTCACATATATTTATTAGAAATTGTGCATTTTCATCATTAAATCCAGCTTTTTGTTTAATATAATTTAATAAACTAATTTTTTCAATTATATTAGGAACAATAACTGTGCTAACAGTATTATTACTAGAAATATCATAATTTATATCTATACTATTATTAATTCTCATCCCAAATACTGTACTGCTAACTAAAACAAGTATTATAAGTATGCTAATAATAATTTTTTTATCCATATTTTTCCCTCCTTAAACAGCACGAAACAAATTATATAATATAATTTTATTCAAGTCAATAATTATTTAATATTATAATGCCCAGATTATTAATAGAAAATTAAATACTCTACTGTATCCTTCTGATTATAACAAGGCGAAAGATGTCCATTAAATGGCAGGCATACTCGGTATGCCTGCGAATTCACTGAAATCTTCTAATTCAGAAACTTACAGCATATTATTCAAAGTTATATGAATAATCAGGGTTAAATTTATAAAAAATGAAAGGGGTATATTATGAACAATATTCTTTT
>NZ_LOHE01000097.1 GCF_001559865.1 Abyssisolibacter fermentans | reverse complement strand
TCCGAAGTAGTTTCCTATACTCTCTAGTTCAAATCTAAATTTGTAACCTGGTTTCATTGCACCCCTATTTATATATTTAGGGTGACTTCCCTCTAGTAATGGTAAAGTCTGACGTTTGTCATTTCTTACAGTTTCTCCGTTATGATTATTTAAACCTGCCCAGTAGTAGTTTCCTGTATGCTTTGATGTTTTTTCTCCTACTCTAAATACTTCTTCCCAAAGTGGATAATTTACTACATCTGTTATTTTCATTCCATATAGTCTACCTATTACTCTAACTGGTATGTCTTTTGTTGCCACGTATGAATTTATTTCTTCATTAAACAAAGGTAGTGTTTTATCTCCTATATTGACATTTTTTGATACTTCTCTGAATTCTACTTCGTAATCTCCTTCGTCTACCCATATTGGTATGTATATGTCTACTTTTGTTTGTTCTAGGGGTATTTCACACCATGTTTCCGCTTTTAGATATTTACCTGCTTCTCTATATGTGGTATCCATATATACGTCAAATGGAAATCGAACCTCTTTGTAGTCTGTGTATTTTGCATAGTCTCTTTCTCCATATCCTTTTATTTCTCTATGCTGACCTGTTGTTGGTAGCTCTATGCTTGATGCTCGTCCTAATATTAGGGAGATTCTATCGCCATCTGGATTGATTTCTTGATTATAGTCTTTGTCGTCATTTATTTTTGCATAACATACTACTGGTGCATGAACTACTACTTGGTTTATTGACTCTATGTCTTGATTATACTGTTCTTGATTTGTCGGATTTATTTCTTCTATTCTTTGATAATGTACTGTTCCTTCACTTTGATATTCGCCATTTCTTTCTTTTTCATCTATTGTGATATCTTTTTGATATAGTACGTCATTTGTTATTGTACCCGCTATTGGAATTTCATTTGGAGCTTCTGCCTTTGCTATTTCTTGCGAATCTGACATTATTGTCTCATTGTTAAATATCAATCTATCATTTTTTACTGTTAGTTTTCCTAATTTATTATCTGCTTCTGTTCTTAGATCTTCTGATGGAGTTGGTCTTCCTCTTCTTCCTCCATTTAACGTTTTTGTTCCTAAATCAAGATATAACTCTGGTTCTTCTATATGGTCTTCTAAGCTATTGCTATGCCATACTTCTACCTCAGGTGGTTTGTAGTTTTCTGTTTGTAGTGATATTATATCATTGCCAGGAAACGCCGTGTTCTTCAGTGTTGCTCCTGTAAGTTTGTATACTTCTAATCTATCTATTATCCAATAATCATAGAGTCTTCCTATTTTATAGGTTTTTGTTATGGTTTCTGTGTCTGATTTATCTATCCATTCTACAACTTTTTCTTCTACTTCTTCTCCTTCTTCATTCTCTTTAGTTTCTGTATATTCATGCTTTTCTTTCCACGTTAGTTCATATGTTTTTACTGCTGTTACTGTTAGTTCTTTCGTACCTTTTATCTGCTTGAATTCGTAATCTGATAGGTATTCTTTTGCGAACACATTTGCATAAAGGTCTTCTTCTGTTGGTATTCCAAGTTCTACGTCAAATTTCTCGTCTCCTCTGTCATCTGCTTTTATAACCGCTGAAGGCTGTGCATCCATGTTACTTTCTACATTTGTCTGTCCTGCTGTTTGTTTGTATATAAATACTATATTCGCTTCATTGTATGAACCGTCATATGTTATCTCATAGTTACTTTTGCTTGTTTTATTTGTTGGTACTGTATCATAGGCTAACATTGAACCATCAAATTCGTACCCATTTATGCTCTGTGCATTTATGCTGTAGGTCTTGTCTTTGTACATTTCTTTACTGTAATCATATTGTCCTAATGCTGCACCCGTGTCTGTTACATGCTTTATGTTTATCTTTCCTCCTGCTGATGGTTTTTTGTAGAATTTCAGCTCCATTGGGTATATGAAGTTTAGTCCTACTGCTCCTGCGTTTTTGAAGGTATCTATTCCTATTTTCACTTCTGAAGAATTTCTTCTAGTTGTTTCGTTTTTGGTTGTATCTACTTTATACCCTTCTTTTAGATATCCTCTTGCATTTTCTATTCCCCAATATGGGATTTTTCCTTCTTCGTCTGAATGTGTTGCATATGCCATTCCTAGATGTGCATCATCGCTTCTTTTAAACACTGAGTATAGGTTGTTGCCAAAGTTTTCTTCTGTTATTGGTATGGTTTTGTTTAAGCCTGAAACATAATTTTTATAAGTTTCATCTATACAATTCAATTTAGGATATGCATGTATTATTATTTTATCTCCTTCTATTTCGCAAGTTGGAAGTGTATCCTGCCTAAATATATCTTCTATTTTATGAGTAGTACCTTTAATATATACATGTATTTCTTCATCATCTCCTAAAGCACTTAGTTCTTCCTTTACAGTAGCTGGCAGTTCTATTTCAAAGTCTAATTCTTTTCCTTTATTCATTAACATTTCGCTCAAATAACTAGGCTTATTCCATTTCTTTTTCATTTCTGTATCTCCAAGACGAATTTCTTTTCCACCTATTACACCTTTCCAGCAACCTCCACTGTAATGCCACATTTCAAGATAATCTTGTTTAATTGCAGTTCCTATCTCTTCATAGCTTTCCAAAGGTCCTTCCTGCGTTAAGAAATGTACTTGAACCTTTGGTGCTTTGTCTTCTTCCGCTATGCTGCATTTCATATTTATATTTAATGTAATTAGTAAAGAAATAATTATACATAAACATATTAGCTTTCTTTTTACCACTTGAACATTTCCTCCCAATTTATACTATCATTTAACCATTTATCTTTCATTTTTCCACATTTACAAAATGTTTTATCTGGATAATCTAGTATAAATAGACCATTTTCTGCTCCTGTGTCTTTCTTAATTCTAATAGGTATTGTTATTATTTCTATTACATCTTTATTATGTTTTAACTTAAATTTGAAATTTTCTCCTGTTTTCATTAGAATATCTTGTCTTGCTTTTGTATTTGAATGAAATGTATCATAGTCTTCATCGTCTATATAATAAACATTTATTACAACTGACCATTTATATCCCGTTGGAACATTAGACAAATATCCTGACACATAGCTCTCTCCATCTTCTTCTGTAAATTTCAAGTTTTCAAAAAACTTCATTATAAATTCCTGCTGTTTGTCTAGCTTCATTGCTTGATCGTTTACATAGCCTGGTTGTGATACTACATCATCAACTTTATTAAACTTGATTCCTTCTACTACTTCTACTGAATCATCATTATTTAGATAATTTATCATCCTTACTATCATTGCTGCCGTTTCTGCTCTTGTTGCTGTGGTGTTTGGTTTGAAGGTTTTGTCGGGATAGCCTGTTATTATATCTGTGTCTTTTGCTGTACTTACGTATTTTTTATCTTTTTTACTTATCTCTTTGTCATCTTCGAAGCTTGTCTTATCTATTTCTTTTGTCTCTATCTCCAATGCTTTTATTATCATTCTTGCCATTTCTACTCTTGTCATTGGCTCGTTTGGTTTAAAGCCTTCTTTATAATCTTCTACATCTATTATCCCTTTTTTTACTAATGTTTTAATTCTTCCTTTTGCCCAATTTTCTTCTATATCTTCAAATATTATTTCACTATCATCATTATTAAGTGGTAATCCCAATAATTCTTGTATTAGCTTTGAAAACTCACTTCTTGATATTGTGTTTTTTGGTCTAAAAGTTTTATCAGGATATCCATTTACTATTCCTTTTGATACTAACAACTCTATGTTTTCTTTTGCCCAATAACCGTCCTTTACATCCTCAAAATTGCCTGCTAATGCTACTTGTGAGAATATTAATATTATTGATAACGTTAAAATAAATACTTTTTTCATGTAGTTTCCCCCCTGAAAACATTAATTATTTTGTAATATTACCTTTATATTTTTTTAACTGCTTACAATTCTATATTTTTCTATATTTATAGTCAAAAAACCTTTTTTATGTACTATTTTTTATACTTGATGGAAAATTATATTTTCAATATACGTTATCTAATGGCATTACCCTACACAAACAACAAACAACTTTATAACAACAATTCCAACCAATAAATCCACTAGGACTCAATCTAAGATTTCTTAGCAAGTAACTTTTAAGAAGTAATTTTTTCAATGCATTTTTTTAAAGTTTCAAGCAAAACCTTCCAACCCTAATATGACCCCAAATACCTGCTATAATAACTACTACAACCAATATACTAACTAGGCAAGTATCCGAGGTTTCTTTGTAGGTGAATTCAACAGGCAGTTTTATCATCGATTTTACACTATAAATAAGAATTGCCTGTTGTCTGAACCAGCAAAAATTCTCAGATACTTGCCCTTTCCATTTAGTATTGAATCACAAGCATGTAATAACTTCGTACTCACAACGCCTAACCCTAAAGAATTCAAACCAATAAATCTTTTAGAAGCTACATGACATTTTTTGACCACGACATTGATGCCTATATTTTTTCATCTTTAAATAATCAGAAAAATATAGACATCTCCGAGTAAAAAAAATGTCATGTATGGCTTCAATACAAAAATTTTCAGCTATACTTCCCTCATAGGTTTACCCTAGCAATTTTAGAAGCTTATTAATCTTTAATACAAATCTACTCTATTAAAACCTCAACAACTATCCCTACCAATAAACTTACTAGGGCTCAATCTGAGGTTTCTTTGTAGGTGACTTTTAAGAAGTAATTTTTTCAACGCTTTTGTTTAATGAAAAAAATTGCTTCTTTACAGGAACAGCAAAGATTCTCAGATTCGTGCCCCTCTCCATTTAGTAATGAATCTCCATCATGTATTAACTTCTTACTCACACCGCCTGACCCTAGAGAATTCAAACCATTATATCCCTTAGAAGCTGCATGACATTTTTTGTGCACGACATTGATGCCTATATTTTTTCATCATCAACTCATCAGAAAAATATAGGCATCTCCGAGTAAAAAAAATGTCTTGTATAGCTTCAACACAAAAACATTAAGC
>NZ_LOHE01000096.1 GCF_001559865.1 Abyssisolibacter fermentans | reverse complement strand
AAGTAGTTTCCTATACTTTCTAATTCAAATCTAAATTTGTAACCTGGTTTCATTGCACCCCTATTTATATATTTAGGATGGCTTCCCTCTAGTAATGGTAAAGTCTGGCGTTTGTCGCTTCTTACAGATTCTCCGTTATGATTATTCAAGCCTGCCCAGTAGTAGTTTCCTGTATGCTTTGATGTTTTTTCTCCTACTCTAAATACTTCTTCCCACAGTGGATAATTTACTACGTCTGTTATTTTCATTCCATATAGTCTACCTATTACTCTAACTGGTATCTTGTTTGTTGCTACGTATGAATTTATTTCTTCATTAAACAAAGGTAATGTTTTATCTCCTATATTGACATTTTTTGATACTTCTCTGAATTCTACTTCGTAATTTTTTTCGTCTACCCATATCGGTATGTATATATTGACTTCTGTTTCTTTTAAAGGATACCATGTATCGGCTTCTAGATATTTACCTGCTTCTCTATATGTAGTATTCATATATACGTCAAATGGAAATCGAACCTCTTTATAGTCTGTGTATTTAGCATAGTCTCTTTCTCCGTATCCTTTTATTTCTCTATGCTGTCCTGTTGTTGGCAATTTTATGCTTGATGCTCGTCCTAATATTAGGGCTTTTCTATTGTTATCTGGATTAATTTCTTGATTATAGTCTTTGTCGTTATTCATGTCTGCGTAACACACTACTGGTGCATGAACTACTACTTGGTTTAGATTTTTGGACTCTATGTTTTGATTATACTGTTCTTGATTTGTCGGATTTATTTCTTCTATTCTTTGATAGTGTACTGTTCCTTCACTTTGATATTCGCCATTTCTTTCTTTTTCATCTATTGTGATATCATTTTGATATAGTACGTCATTTGTTATTGTACTCGCTATCGGTATTTCTTTTGGAGCTTCTGTCTTTGCTGTTTCTTGTGAATCTGACATTATTGTCTTATTGTTAAATATCAATCTATCATTTTTTACTGTTAGTTCTCCTAATTTATTATTTGCTTCTGTTCTTAGATCTCCTGATGGAGTTGGTCTTCCTCTTCTTCCTCCATTTAGCTTTTTTGTTCCTAAATCAAGATATAACTCTGGTTCTTCTATATGATCTTCTAAGCTATCGCTATGACATACGTCTACTTGTGGTGGAGTGTAATTCTTCGTGCTTAATGATATTGTATTGCCAGGTAGAGCTTCGTTGTTTAGTGTTGCTCCTGTGAGTTTGTATACTTCTAATCTATCTATTATCCAATAATCATAGGGTCTTCCTATTTTATAGGTTTTTGTTATGGTTTCTGTGTCTGATTTATCTATCCATTCTACAACTTTTTCTTCTACTTCTTCTCCTTCTTCATTCTTTTTAGTTTCTGTATATTCATGCTTTTCTTTCCACGTTAATTCATATGTTTTTACTGCTGTTACTGTTAGTTCTTTCGTACCTTTTATCTGCTTGAATTCGTAATCTGATAGGTATTCTTTTGCGAACACATTTGCATAAAGGTCTTCTTCTGTTGGTATTCCAAGTTCTACGTCAAATTTCTCGTCTCCTCTGTCATCTGCTCTTATAACCGCTGAAGATTGTGCATCCATGTTACTTTTTACATCTGTCTGTCCTGCTGTTTGTTTGTATATAAATACTATATTCGCTTCATTGTATGAACCGTCATATGTTATCTCATAATTACTTTTGCTTGTTTTATTTGTTGGTACTGTATCATAGGCTAGCATTGAACCATCAAATTCATATCCATTTATGCTCTGTGCATTTATGTTGTAGGTCTTGTCTTTGTACATTTCTTTACTGTAATCGTATTGACCTAATGCTGCGCCCATGTCTGTTACATGCTTAACATTTACTGTTCCTCCTCCTGAGGGCTTTTTGTAGAATTTCAACTCCATTGGATATGTGAATAACAGTCCTACCGCTCCTGCATCCCTGAAGGTATCAATTCCTATTTTTACGTCTGAAGAGTCTCTTCTAGTTATCCCATTTTTACTTATATCTACTTTAAAACCATCTTTTAGATGTCCTCTTGCATTTTCTATTCCCCAGAAGGGTATTTTACCTTCTTCATCTGATTGCGTTGAACATGCCGCACCTAGCTGTGCATTGTTTTCACAGTTGAACATTGAGTATAGGTTTCTACCGAAGTTTTCTTTTATTATTGGAATATTTTTATTTAGTCCTGCTACATAATCTTTATAGCTTTCATCTGTACAATTTAATTTAGGGTATGCATGTATTATTATCTTATCTCCTTTTAATTCACAAGTAGGAGATATTTCATCTTGGAATATATCATTTATATCAAGATTAGTTTCACTTATATATACATGTATTTCTTCTCCATCACTCAAATTGTCTAATTCATCCTGCATAGTTTCTGGTAACTCTATTTCAAAATCTAACTCTTTTCCTTGCTCCATTAACTTCTGTCCTAAATATTCTGGATCTGCCCATTTTTCTTCCATTTCTGTGTCTTTAAGGTAAATATTTTCCCCGCCTATTTTTCCTTTCCAATAACCTCCACTGTAATGCCACATTTCCAGCGGTTCTTGTTTAGTCATACTTCCTATTTCATCATAGTGTTCTAATGGCTCCTCCTGCGTTAAAAAATGCACTTTTACTTGAGATGCTTTATTTTCTTCAGCTACACTACATTTCATACTTATTTTATTAAATGTAATGAATAAAGAAACAATTATACAAAACCATGCTATTTTTCTTTTTACCACTTGAACATTTCCTCCCAATTTATACTATCATTTAAAAATTCAGAACCACTTTTACCTATTTTTTTTAGTGTTTTAACTGGATAATCTAATATAAACAGACCATTCTCTGCACCTGTGTCTTTCATAACTCTAATTGATACTGATACTATTCTCATTTTTTCCTTGTTGTATTTTAATTTGAATTTAAAAACTTCTCCTTTTTTCATTAAAATATCTTGTCTAGCTTTAGGATTTGCATGAAAGGTATCATAGTCTTGGTCGTTTGTATAAAAAACTTTTATTGAAGCTGACCACTTATATCCAGTTGGAAGATTAGGCAAGCAACCTGATACATAACTATTTTCACCCTCTTTTGTAAACTTCAAACTTTTAAAAAACTTCATTACAAACTCCTGTTGTTTATCTAACTTCATAGCTCCGTCATTCACTTTACCCGGACTTGAAAATACATCATCAACTTTATCAAACTTAATTCCTTCTACTACTTCTACTGAATCATCATTATTTAGATAGTTTATCATCCTTACTATCATTGCTGCTGTTTCTGCTCTTGTTGCTGTGCTGTTTGGTTTGAAGGTTTTGTCGGGATACCCTGTTATTATTCCTGTGTCTTTTGCTGTTTTTACGTATTTTTTATCTTTTTTACTGATCTCTTCATCATCTTTGAAGCTTGTCTTATTTATTTCTTTTGTCTCTATCTCCAATGCTTTTATTATCATTCTTGCCATTTCCACTCTTGTCATTGGCTCGTTTGGTTTAAAGCCTTCTTTATAGTCTTCTACATCTATTATCCCTTTTTTTACTAATGTTTTAATTCTTCCTTTCGCCCAATTTTTTTCTATATCTTCAAATATTATTTCACTATCATCATTATTAAGTGGTAATCCCAATAATTCTTGTATTAGCTTTGAAAACTCACTTCTTGATATTGTGTTTTTGGGTCTAAAAGTTTTATCTGGATATCCATTTACTATTCCTTTTGATACTAACATCTCTATGTTTTCTTTTGCCCAATAACCATCCTTTACATCCTCAAAATTACCTGCTAATGCTATTTGTGAGAATATTAATATTATTGATAACGTTAACATTAAAACTTTTTTCATAGCTTTCCCCCCTGAAAATATTAATTATTTTGTGATATTACCCGTACATTTTTTTAACTGCTTACAGTTCTATATTTTTCTATATTTATAGTCAAAAAACCTTTTTTATTTACTATTTTTTATACTTGATGGAAAATTATATTTTCAATATACATTTTCTAATGGCATTACCCTACACAAACCACAAACATCTTTATAACAACAATTCCAACCAACAAATCCACTATGGCTCAATCTGAGGTTTCTTTGTAGGTGAATTCAACAGGCAGTTTTATCATCGATTTTACACTATAAATAAGAATTGTCTGTTGTCTGAACCAGCAAAAATTCTCAGATACTTGCCTTTTCCATTTAGTATTGAATCACAAGCATGTAATAACTTCGTACTCACAACGCTAACCCTAAAGAATTCAAACCAATAAATCTTTTAGAAGCTACATGACATTTTTTGACCACGACATTGATGCCTATATTTTTTCATCTTTAAATAATCAGAAAAATATAGACATCTATAGACATCTCCGAGTAAAAAAATGTCATGTATGGCTTCAATACAAAAATTTTCAGCTATACTTCCCTCATAGGTTTACCCTAGCAGTTTTAGAAGCTTATTATTCTTTAATACAAATCTACTCTATTAAAACCTCAACAACTATCCCTACCAATAAATTTTACTAGGGCTCAATCTGAGGTTTCTTTGTAGGTGACTTTTAAGAAGTAATTTTTTCAACGCTTTTATTTAATGAAAAAAATTGCTTCTTTACAGGAACAAGCAAAGATTCTCAGATTCGTGCCCCACTCCATTTGATAATGAATCACCATTATGTAATAACTTCGCACTTACAAAGGTTTACCCTAAAGAAATCTAACCATTTTATTATTTAGAAGCTACATGACATTTTTTGTCCACGACATTGATGCCTATATT
>NZ_LOHE01000095.1 GCF_001559865.1 Abyssisolibacter fermentans | reverse complement strand
TTTTTAACTTGACATTTATATCCTACGCTTAATACAAAGATATCATCTACTTGTTAACTTGTTGAACCGCCGTGTACCGAACGGTATGCACGGTGGTGTGAGAGGACGGCGGTTAGGCACCGCCTTATACTCGATTATATAAGTTAAGCCTTATGACGTGCTTTATAGTTATATATAAATCTTGTATTGTTCGCGCTTGCGATATATAATATGAAATGTAAGAATATTCTATGAAAGGTTAATCTATATGGATTATATCACAGCAAAAGAAGCATCTGAAAAATGGGGTATTACAACGCGACGGGTATAGGTGTTATGTGCTTAAAACAAGATTGTAGGTGCAGTACGAAGATTCGATCCTTATGACTATTGGAGAAACTATAGAATATCAGAAGAAATTATTAGTAAAGGAATTTGTATTATATATCTACAAAGCAGCAAAGAAAAACAAATCAATACAAGGTATCTATAGTCACCTTAAAATAGCCTAATAATTTTTAAAATTGTAAATACTTAAATTGGGTATTTATATCTATTTTTACTGGATAAATTATGATTTATATCATAATCTAGCCAGTATTACCAATTAGGCTTTTAAAATTACCTAACTAAAGTAAATTAGAAATGATCTTATCTCAAATTGATGTATCAAAATTAGTTAGCTCACTAAAGAAACCTACTGATTCTAAGGACCTAAGGGCTATGACCCAGCTTCTATCATATATGCTCTTATTGCAATGCAGGTAGAAAAGATTCAAACCATCAAAGACCTTGTTTTAAACCTAAAGCATAATTCCATTTTAGGGTATTGCTGTGGTTTTATGTTCTTGGTCAGATTTTATCAGAATCAACTTTTAGTAGATTTCTTGAACGTTTGACTCAAAACCAAGAACTCGAATCCTTGTTTTATAGCTTAGTACTAAAAGCAAAGGAACTCAATATTATTGATGGAGACTATAGTTCTATTGATTCAACTAAATTGGATGCCTTTGAAACTGCGAAACCTAAGAAACATATTATTGATTATGGTACTAATCCTAACTGGGGAATGAAGCGAGATACGAATTGTAACAACATAAGATGGTTTGGATGGAAACTTCATATCTTTGTAAAGCTAAAAATGATAGTTTAAAAATCTCACTTTTAGTGAGTTAGCTTATTATGTTTTGATTTTTCAAGTTTTACAGATTCAATTTAGCAATTTTTTCAGTTAATAAACACTTGACAATATAATCGTAAACATTATAATTATAATTACAAAATATTGTATGGAAGTGATAATATTGGAGAAAAAGAACAACTTAGGAAAATTCATGAGATTACTAAGAACTTTTCCTAAGAAACCCTGTTTTATTATTGGGCTAATATGTACAGTCTTTATAGCAGTTACAAACATAGTCACATCTTATATTATAAAAGAATTTTTAGATGCAGCTACTAATAAGGATATGATGCATTTTAAACAAACACTATACCTTGGAGCTATTGTTTTTTTGATTGAGACTTTATTAGTCTATTTTAAAAATAAGCTATATGGAATATATACTGAATCTGGAATAACTAAACTAAGAAAGCAGATGGCTGAGAAAGCTGTATGCATTCCTATTAGCAAGCTAGAAGAAAAGCATTCAGGGGATTATGTATCTAGGGCAACAAATGATATTAACAAAATAAAGACATTTTTATCTACATCAGTATCAGAGATGATACTAATTCCTCTTTCTGCAATAGGAGCTTTGATATACCTCTGTATATTGAATTGGAAGCTGACTGTAATAAGTTTATTATTAACTCCTGTATTAATAATAGGCTCGAGCATCTTAAGTGCACCTATAGGTAAAATAAGCAAGGAGCTTCAAGAAAAGCTCGGGAAGGTAAATTCCATAGTACAAGATGTAATTGGAGGAATAGAGATTTCCAAGGCATATAATCTTGAAGAAAGCCTTGGAAAAAAACATGATGATGTTGTTAATGATAGCGTGGCAAGTGGGAAACGTCTTGCAAAGACAATGTCAGTATTACAAAGCTTTTCTTTAATATTAGGAATAATACCTTTTTTTACAACATTTATTATAGGTGGATATTGGGCTATAGAAGGCACTATGACTGTAGGTAGTTTACTAGCATTCATGGATTTACTAAATTATTTGACTAATCCGGTAAGTTATTTTCCTAGACTAGTGGGAGAGCTAAAGAGTAACCTGGCAGCTGTAGATAGAGTCTTTGAAATAATCGATACAGTAGAGGAAAGGAAAGATGGTTCTAATTTTGATATAGTTAAAGCTTCAAATATGATTAGCTTCAATAATGTAGCATTCTCTTATCCTGATAATGATAATACTGTATTAAATGGTCTCAGCTTTACTGTAAGAAATGGAGAATCAGTTGCCTTAGTAGGACCAAGTGGTGGAGGGAAAAGTACAATTATTAATCTATTGCTTGGATACTATGATAATTACAGCGGCAAAATAAAAGTAGGGGATAAGGAGCTTAAGCAGTGGAATTTAAATGGTCTTAGGAATTGCTCTGCACTAGTTGCTCAAGATACATTTCTTTTTCCTGAAACAATAAAAGAAAATATTAATTATGGTAAGCTAGATGCTAAGAGTGAAAAAATCATTCAGGCTACTAAAAGTGCCAATGCAGATGCCTTCGTAAACGAATTTGAAAAGGGGTATGAAACAGTTGTAGGACAATTAGGAAACACCCTTTCTGGAGGGCAAAAACAAAGATTATCCATAGCTAGGGCGATATTAAAGGATGCACCAATACTTTTACTAGATGAAGCAACATCTGCCCTAGATACAGAATCTGAGGCATTAGTTCAAGAAGCACTTGAAAACTTCATAGAAAGTAAAACCAGCTTAATCATAGCCCATAGACTATCGACTATAAAAAACGTAGACAAAATTCTGGTCTTAAAGGATGGAATAATTGTTGAAGAAGGAAGTCACGATGAATTAATAGATTTAAATGGAGTCTACACTGAGCTTTATAACAAGCAACTTAAAAATCAAGAATTGACACTAAGAAAAGAGGTGGTGTAAGTGAAAAAGAATAGTAGCTTTCTAAGAATCTTTAAGTTTATGAGGAAGTCATTCATACCATATATTTTTGGATTATTAATGGTTGCTTTATTTTCCCTCTTATTTCAAGTATTCATTTCTTTAATTTTCAAGAATATGTTTGATGCCATAGCTTTAAAAAAATGGTCAACAATGATAGATGCAATAAAGAAATATGGAATATATGCAATATCTATGCGTGTTTCTTATCCAATATTTACTTATATAGCACAATATGCTGCTATAGTGACTACAGGTAATATAAGAAAGAATGTATTCAATAAAATAAAGATCCTACCCCTAAATTATATAAAGGGAAAGCATAGCGGTGAGTTGGTTTCTAGACTTACTAACGATATAAATGAGGTTGAAAAAGCATACTCAAGCTATTTTATTGATTTTTCCTCTAGAATATTAACTGGAGTAGGTACCTTAATATTCACTTTTGTTTTAGACTGGCGCTTAGGTGTTATATCTATAATAGTTGGAGGTTTAAGCCTTTTTGTAAATATCTACTATGCAAAAATTCTTAAGAATATGAGTCTGAAGGTACAAGAGAGCCTATCTAAACTAAATGAAAAATTGACAGACTTATTAGAGGGAGTTTATGTCATTAGGAGCTTTAATATCAGCAATGTTATATTAAACAAATATAATAAGAGAAATATAGAGTTATATGAAGTTTCAAAGGATAGAGTAAATCAAAAATCCTTATTGTCAGCCTTGAACAATATTATTGGAATAATTAGCTTTGGAGGAACAGTGGTAGTTGGTTCATATCTAGTAATCATAGGTGAGATATCAGTAGGGGTGATTATTGCAGTCGATCAGCTCCAAAGTAGACTAAGCTCACTAGCTAGAAACTTCGGAGATTTTATATCTGAGCTTCAAGGCTCCCTTGCAGCTGCTGATAGATTGTTTGAAATATTAGATGAAGAGGAAGAGCCTGAGAGTTTTAAATTAACAGGAGATTATGAAGTAGAAGAAAACTGTGAGATTAGCTTTCATAATGTTAGCTTTGAGTATGATAATGAAAGTGTCTTATCAGAACTTACATTTAACGTACCTAAAGGTAAGGTTTATACACTGACTGGTCCTAGTGGTGGAGGGAAAAGTACAATTTTTAAGCTATTACTAAATTTCTATCCACCTAAGGAAGGGAATATCGCAATAGGTGGGAAGTCAATTTCTAATCAGACTATAAGGGATATAAGAAATAATATTGCATATGTTCCACAGGATGCATATTTATTCTCAGGAACCATAATAGAGAATATTAGACAAGGTAAGGAAGATGCTACCTTTGAAGAGGTAGTAAATGCAGCTAAAATGGCTAACGTCCATGATTTTATTGTAAATATGGAGGACGGCTACGATACATTTGTAGGAGAAAAAGGCACCAAGCTTTCAGGAGGACAAAGGCAGAGAATAGCCATAGCAAGAGCAATGCTGAAAAATGCTCCAATATTATTACTAGATGAAGCTACTTCATCACTAGACACAGAATCAGAAAAGTTAGTTCAAGAAGCACTAAATAAATTAATGATAGGCAGAACAACCTTAGTCATAGCTCATAGACTATCTACTATTGAGGATGCAGATGAAATATTAGTTTTAAAGGATGGAAAAATAGCTGAAAGAGGAACACATAGTGAATTGTTGGAACTAAACGGAATATATGGAAGTTTACATGCTCAACAGTTTGGTAATGGGTTGAAACAAGTTGTTTAGTAAATAGGTATAAACTAATTTATAACGGGTGACAGGAGAAGGCTCTCCTATCATCTTTATATTTATGGGCTTTAGTCTGCTGAGCTCGTATGCAAACGAAACAATAAACTACCCGATATGCGAGTACGCGACAGACGTTAGTGCGCCAAGAAAGCTTGGCAATTCTTACAGGGTGAAAGTCCTTGTTGGGTAAGGTCTAGCCAACCACCCATACCGAGTGTTGGACCGAAACTGGCAACAGTGAGGTTAAGCGTACACAGGGAATCGTACAGGCCATAGGGGAGACTGTAATCCCTGAAGCATATTCAGCCTTGTAACCGTTTAAATACAGATGGCGACATGATTAACGGCATGGAAGCCAATACAGAGAAGAGGAAAGGTGATTTAATGACTAATAAAGAAAATAGTTTAGTACGCAGTGTGTCCTGAATGCCAGAGGATAATGAAGTATATATTCTCAATGGCAATGCTTTTTATGAGATGGAAGTAGGTCTTCCGCTTTAGCCACAGAATTTAAACTTGTTAACTTAGTAAGCTCCTGACAAACAAAATGAGCTAATCGATTAATAATACGACGGTATTGAGGAAGAAAGCCATAAGACTCATAAAATCTCTTTCCACAAGACAAACATATCTTCTTTTATGAAGAACAAGATAAGTGTGCTTAAACTGAAAAGGTAAGTACTTAATTACCTGTTCTTAGCAATCGTGAACTCTAGAAGTCTTAACAACACAAACGGGACAGATGTTTTCACGTGGGTCAGTTCGAATGTAGATATTAACAAAAGAATCACCATGAGAAATTTTAGTTATTTTTATTCCTTTTAAATTTGATAAATTATTGATAAAATTAGAATGCACTTGTGAATAAATCTCCTTTCTGTGTATTTTCGCCAATTAACATTTTCGCAGATTTATTTCATAAGTGCTTTTATTATGCAAAGAATTAAATGTTCGAGTACATATATTTCATGTACCCCAGCATTTATTATAGAACCCTAATTTCTTGGGAATTAATTATTTTAATTACATAACTTTAGTTCTGTAAAAGTAAATTCGTAATTGGGAATGCTTCCAAAAAATAAATATGGCATAAATCCCCAATCTATGTTGAAAAGTTACCACACAAATATTAAACGGGGTTGAGAACTATGCCATATACAACTACTAATATTCTAAATCTAAACCAAGAAATTTACAACTATATTGAAGATGTAAATTATGGAATGACTAAGCCGCAGTTAAATCATTTATGTAATCTGCTGTATGGTTTGAGAGTCATAGATGGTAATAAATCAATATCTTTAGTTTCTAGAGTTATTTTATTTGCTAAAGATATTAGCAGTATTTATAAATTTTTAAGTAAATCTGAGTGGGATGATAGCTTAATCAATCTCAATCTTATATCATACTTGAATCTAGTTTTAGAACAGAATGTAAAACTGATTCTATAGGGTTTCTAATCATCGATGGTAACATCAATACAAAACCTTCAGCTAAAAAATAGAAGGACTAAATTATCATTTTTCTCACATAGAAGGCAAAACTGTATGGTTTCACTGTGTAGTTATTTCAAATTTGTAGTAGGAGATATATCTACTCCTATTAAGTACCAGCCTTACTATAGAAAAGAACAATGTGAAGATATTTATATGACTTTTATAAGCAAAGTAGATACGGCTATAAACTTTATTGCTGACTTTAATGTACAATAAAAGTGTGACAAGATTTATGTTATTACCGATTCTTGGTATAGAAATAAAGACATAATTTATACCAGCTTATAAAAAGGATACCACTTTATTGGGGCAGTTAAATCAAATAGACTTATAGAGCCTAGAAGAATAAAGCTTCAATTTCCTCAGTTTGCAGAGTGTATAGATCTTTCTACCCTAGACTCAGTGACCGTCAGGGTAAGGATTATAGGGTTTATGTTTATGAAGGACCTGTTGCAAAAATAGAGAATGCGCTAGTTGTTATTTCCTATGAAGTAGATGGTGATGGATTTAAAAATCCAATTTATTTAATTTCTACAGATATTGAGCTAGATAGTAAAACTATTATCAACTATTACTCTAAAAGATGGACTATAGAAGCAATTATAAATATCTTAAATAAAATTTAGACTTTGATAAATACAGGATTCGTAACATCCTGTCTATAGAGAGATATTTTCTAATTGTATTCTTGACAATGAATTTTTTGGAGTTTTTTCGTTCAGTTCAAGAAATTTCACCACTTAAAATTAGCCTAATAGTTTTAAAAATTGCAAATGCTTAAATTTGACAAAAGTAAACTGAAATTTTTTATAAAATTTTCAAAAAAAAAAAGGAAATTTAAATTATTTGTTGAATATGTTGAATATGTCGAATATGTAATATATTAACTCATTTGTACATTTATATCGTTTGATAAGTTATACTGTACAATGTATTGTAACTATTCCCCACCTACATACAGAAATTAGAAAAATAGATGTAAGAGTTACTCTTTTAATGTCTAAGGAATCATATAATGAAAAGTACTTTGGTCATGCTAACAGAATATTTATCTATGATTTTAATAATAGTCATTAGGTTCTTAAAGACGTAGAAATACTACACCAACAGACGCTGTTATATGTGTACAGAAAAGGAACAGGGAATAGCTTGTAGAATTTCTGAGGTTTTAAACCTATTAAATACTTCAAGTTTAGCCTCACATTTAACCCGAAATAAACATCAATTAAAGGAATTATTAAATGAAAATAATATATCTAAAGTAAATTATGCAGTTTATTATCGTAAGGAACAGTTGGTGAACTTTGGATTGATGCATGGCTTTCTATTTATAGTAAAGCTACTTGACTAATGGGCTTGTATTGGTATTGTTCAAATAAATAATAAAGAAGAATTATTGGTCTATATGGAAAATAATATAGAATTTCCTTTGCTAGTTGAGGAATTTTTAGAAGGAACTGAAATTAGCGTCGAAACTTTTACTGTAAATGGACATCATTTATTTTAGCATTTACAGAGAAAAAACTGTTTGATAACACCTTTGTAGAGGCCGAGCGCATACCGAAATAATGCTAACGAAAAAAGGACCAAAAATTATTGAGTCTCATACTAGGCTAGGAGGAGATGAAATCATAAAACTTGTAGAGCTTTCAACAGGAATTAACATGATTAATTTAATGTTAGATTACCAACTCAATGAACGGTCTATTACAGATATTCCAGAAATTAATATATCAAGTTTTGTTTCTATAAAATACTTGACCGCTGTTCCTGGGAAAGTAGTTTGCATAGATGGACATGATCAAATTAAAAATATAGGAGAGGTCATTAGTGCCGAAATAGAACACAAACTTGGGGATGTGATAAAACCTTTACTGATTCCTTTAACCGTATCGGGAGTGTTATTGTACATGGGGACACGAAAGAATCAATTGAAAATGCATTAAAAAAATTGACAGTATTTTAAAGATTATCACTGTAACAGAATAATTACTAAAAATAGTACTTAGGTAGTTGTAAAATGTAATTTTAAAATTATCCACAGAAGATAGCCAATTAGATGTCTAAAACACAAAGTTATACACAGAAAAAAAGCATAAGAAAATAAAGGTTCAAATAAATCTTTTTAAAATAATTATTGAATTAAAATAATTCACATTAAGCAATTAGATTTAATAGCAAGAGGATTTTCGTAGTTTTTAGTTTTAAACATAAGTATAAGAGCAATTAATTGAGAAATACAAGTAAGTAAAATATCTGAGGATGTAACTGACAAAAAGTTTCAAGAGAAGGAGTTAAAGATTTAGAATCATATAAATCCTTGATATCTTGAGGTCTTAAATCAAGATCAATATTGTTATCAGAATCGTAAAAATTATCATCCCTAACAACACCAAGGGCATTAGTAGCAATAATACATTTTTGAAAATATCCAAAATGACTATTAAGCTAAGTAAGCTTAGCATCTTGATTAGAAGCAGCAAACTTAGGCATTTGGCGTTGAGCGTACTTTTCAACATAAAAAGTAGAGTTAGGATTATCATTAGCTATCTTTTTAGCAAATACTTTAGCTTTACGAAGTTGAGTCTGATAAAACTTAGGATTATTCTAAGTAACATAAGCCTCAAAGCCAGTAATATCTGAAATCAAGATAGAAGCAAGAAAAGGATTGGCTTTTTTACAGAATGTTTCAGTAACATCGACCAAATTATCAAATAACTCATTTAAATCTTCTTGGAAATTAGCTTTAAACCTAGAAAACTGAGACTTATAAGGAACCGTTAAAAAGCCACAAAAATTACGCAATTCAGGAGAAATATTAACTTAAAGTAATTAGAAGATCAACAGTAGGGATAGATAAAAGGTTCTTTAAGATAAAAAATCTTAACATAGATTCTAAAGAAAAATCTCGTTTTTTACCAAAGTGAGCATAATACCTTTGATAAAAAGAAAAAGGTATGAAGGTACTAATATCAACGAATTGATCAAGTAAAGAAAGTAAGTTATTTTGATTTTGATGATAAAACTTATCAAAATCAGTAGAAACATCACAACAGTTTAATTGTTTAGCTGAAATTGGCATAGGATTCTCCTTTCTTAAGTTATACACAACTTGATACTGTATATATACCCCAAAATGGGGAGATTCAGTCATTTCAATATAATAAAAAAAGTTGTTTTTGCGAGTTGCAGAGTTCTGCAACAAGCTAAAAATAGTACTAAATGGGGGTGGATAAAGTGATGATTACTGACAACTACTAGAATTAAAACCACTTAACTCATCGGACAGTGATACAGTATATGACCTATATAATTGTCTAAAAGTTTATGAAACGTCAATACAAGGATATAATTTTTCTCAAAATGATTTAGTGTACAATCAAAAGCATTTTGTTATTAACTTTAACAATCAAAGAGTTGGTGTTGTCCAAATCTAATAGATAATATTAATAAAGGATGATTAGAATGAAAATTTTTAAAATTCAAACTAGTGAAATCAATATTCCTATTATCAAACCTTTTAACACTAGTATTAGAACAGTTGATAGTATAAATAATATCATTGTAAAAATTATTACAGACAATGGATTGGTAGGTTATGGAGAAGCTGCACCTCATCCTTTTGTAACAGGTGAAACAAAGGATTCTATAAAAGCTACTTTAGAACATATTGGAAATAAAATCACAGGAATGAATTTAGAAAACTTTGAAGGAATAATGATAGAAATTCATAACCGTATTTTAAATAATACCAGTGCTAAGTCAGCAATAGATATGGCAATTTTTGATTTATATGCACAATATTTAGATAAACCTTTGTATACTATCCTTGGAGGTTATAGGAGGCAAATAGAAACAGATATTAGTATAAGTTTAAATCCAATTACTGAAATGGTAAATGATAGTTTAGATGCTACAAACAGGGGATTCAACACACTAAAAATAAAACTAGGACAAGAATATAAACAAGATATATCTAGAATTAGTGAGATCAGGAAAGCTGTTGGGAAAAATATAAAGTTAAGGGTAGATGCTAATCAAGGCTGGAAACCAAAAGAAGCTATTAAAATCATATCAGAGATGGAAGATATGGGATTAGACATTGAGCTAGTAGAACAACCAGTTCATTATAAAGATATTGATGGCATGGCTTTTGTAACAAAAAATGTAAAGACGCCAATATTAGCAGACGAAAGTGTACATAGCCCAAGTGATGTATTAAATATTATACAAAAAAAAGCAGCAGACTTAATAAACATTAAGCTTATTAAAACCGGTGGTATTTATAATGCACTAAAAATATGTTCCATCGCAGAAAGTATTGGTATAGAATGCATGATTGGTTGCACTAATGAGAGTAAATTGAGCATAAGTGCTGCTGCTCATCTTGCTTGTGCTAAGAGAGTAATAACTAAGTTTGATTTAGACTCGCATCTGTTTTGTGCAGATGACTCTCTTTTAGGAGGACCATTAACTAATGAAAGTAAAATAATTATGACGGAAGCGTCGGGAATAGGCTTTAGAGATTTGTTTTAATCTCGAAAAATTAAATAACATAGGCAGTTGCTCATGGTATTTAATTGAATATTTAAAATATGTACGCATTTCAGTATTTACTAAAACATAATCAGGAGGAATATTTTATGGTGGAGAAAAAAAATATATTATTCTTGAATGCAACCTATAGTGAGAAAATTAAAACTTTACAAACCGCAAAGAGATTAGGATTAACAGTGTCTGTTGTGGGTCCAGATTTGCCTGAATGGTCAAAACCTTATGTAGACCACTACATTAAGGCAAACACTTATGATATTGATGAGACACTAGATAAAGTAAAAAAGGCAAATAAGGAAATCCCGTTTGACGGAGTTATAACGTTTTGGGATAGAGATGTAGTTCCTGTTGCAGTTGTTGCTAAAGAATTGAACTTAAAAGGTAGTCCTATAGAGGCAGCAGAAGGGGCAAGAAATAAGGGTAAGATGCGGGAAGTACTTAAAAAACATAATGTTCCACATCCAAAATTCACAAAATTCCATAACTTTGACGAACTATACGACACAAGTATAGATATGGAATATCCTCTTATTGTTAAGCCGGTAGGTGCATCAGCTAGTAAAGGGGTTTTCAAGATTAATAGTCCAGATGAATTATACGACATATATGGCCTATTGATTTCTTCTACTTCAGTAGAAAAGGATAAGATGTTTACTTTCTATAAAAATGAATATCTAGTTGAAGAGTTTATGGAAGGTAATGAAGTTAGTGTTGAAGGTGTAGTTTCAGATGGAAATGTCTATTTTGCAGGTATTACAGAAAAATGGACTGATGAATTTTTTAATGAGCCGCAGTTTGCTTTTCCAGCTAGAGTATCAAATGAAATAGAGAGTGACATTTTAGATGTTACAAGGAGAGGTATCAAAGCGTTAGGATTGGATAATTGTGGATTCCATGCAGAATTAATGATTACTGAAAGTGGTTCTAAAATTGTAGAAATTAATGGACGCTTAGGTGGAGGAGGTATCACTACTGATTTAGTCCCGATTGCAAGTGGTATTGATATAACTGCTGTAAACCTATTAGTTACCTTAGGTGAACGATTTGATTTTACGCCTAAAAAAAACAAAGGATCCTGTGCTAAAACTTTAATGGCTAAACAATCTGGTGTAGTTGACCATTGGGAAGGTGTTGAAGAAATAAGAGATATGCCAGGAGTAGTAGATTTCATTTTTTTAAAGAATCCTGGAGATTCTGTTGGAATGCCACCTGAGGTATTTAATGATTGCTATTTAGGCTATGTTATTACAGAGGGTGAAGATACTGATAAAGCAATAGAGTATGCAGAAAATGCTCTAGCTGAGGTAAAGTGTGTTTTTGAAGAAGAAAAGGTATCGATTTTTGGTAAATAATTAATACTTTTATTGATATTTATAATTACTTTATTGTTTAACATTATTGAGAAGTTTTAGGCTAGATAGCATTTGCCTACTTCTTCCCATTTAGGACAAACCTACTTATTTTTAATCTACATTAATTAATCTGTAAGGAGATAATAAAATGAATATAAAATCAAGAATATTAAGAAGTGCTCTAGAAAACGAAGGTTTAGTAAAAATAGCTGGAGCCCATGATGGATTAAGTGCCAAATTAGCTGAAAAACATGGATTTGATGCAATTTGGGCCAGTGGTCTAGGTATATCCACTGTTCAAACTGTTCCAGATGCAAGTATCCTAACCATGACCGATTTTTTAAATTCTGCAATTATAATGAATGAGTCTTGCAATCTTCCAGTTATAGCTGATTGTGATTCAGGATATGGGAATATACATAATGTTACCCGATTGGTAAAAAAATATGAATCAGCTGGGATAGCAGGAGTATGTATTGAAGATAAAGTTTATCCAAAATTAAATTCATTTGATGATAGGCAACAACTCCTTGTAAGTATTGAGGAATTTTGTGCAAAGATTAGAGTAGCAAAACTTGCTCAGCAAACTAAAGAGTTTGTTGTAATAGCTCGTGTTGAAGCACTGATCGCAAAACTTGGGCAAGAAGAAGCATATAATCGAGCAAAGGCATATGCCAATGTAGGAGCAGATGCTATACTTATACATTCTAAAGAAAAGACACCAGATGAAATTATAGAATTTATTAATAACTGGGATATCCAAACACCATTAGTAGTTGTTCCTACTAAATATCCAAGTATAACCATGGAACAATTAGAAGATTTAGGTGTTAAAGCCTCCATCTATGCGAATCAGGCTTTAAGAGCAACATATAGGGCAATTGAAGATGTATTTGAGAGTATAATGAAGAATAAAACTACCATTCAAATAGAAAATGAGATTGCATCTGTAGAAGACATCTTTGACATTCAAGGTGTTCCAGAAATGAAACAACTAGAAGAGAAGGCTTATTGTAAACTATTAGATTCTTAAATGGTCAAATATTAGCATAGGTTTAGAAGAAATATTATCAATTAAAGGAAGGTGACGATATGAATAATAGAATATCAAGTAGAGTATCTAAAATAAAACCATCTGCCACTATGTCTTTAAATGCTAAAACAAAAATGTTATTAAAGTCTGGAAAGAATATTATTAATATGAGTGTAGGAGAACCTGATCTTGAACCTCCTTTAGCTGCCTCATTTTCTGGAATAAAAGCAATAGTTAATGGTCAAACTGGCTATACTCCTGCAGCAGGGATACAAGAGCTTAGAGAATCAATCTCCGATTACCTTTGGGATCAAAATAAAGTTAGATTTCACCCAAATCAGATTGTTACATCTGCTGGTGGTAAACAACCTTTATATAATGTCTTTCAAGTTATTTGCGATTATGGAGATGAAGTTATTTTACCATCTCCATTCTGGGTTTCATATCCTGAGCAAATATCATTGGCTGGGGCAAAACCTATAATTGTACGTTGTAATTCTACGGCAAATTTTAAGTTGTCACATAAGCAACTTATAGAATCAATAACTGAAAAAACAAAAGCAGTAATAATTAATTCTCCCAATAATCCTACAGGTTCTGTTTATACCGAAAGTGAACTATTGGAAATAGGAAATATATTAAAAAATCATCCTAATATTTTTATTATCTCTGATGAAATATACGATAAATTTGTTTATGAGGGAAAACATGTAAGCATATCATCACTTTTCCCAGAGTTACTTGATAGGATTATAATTACAAATGGATTCTCAAAAGTTTTTGCAATGACAGGTTGGAGATTAGGATACATTGTAGCACCTTTAGATGTTGCAGAAGCTTTGACTAGTTTTCAAAGTCATGCTACTGGAAGCCCCTCAACAATTTCACAATATGCTGGAATTTCAGCGTTAAAAAATTTTAATGAATCCACAGTACAAGAATTTAAGGAAAAAAGAGATTTATTAGTTAATGGATTAAATAAAATTCCTGGTATTAATTGTATAAAACCAGATGGAGGATTTTATATATTTCCCGATGTTTCTAGCTATTTTGGAGCAAGATTTGAAAATAAAATTATATCAGATGTTAGCACGTTTTCTAATTTATTGCTTGATAATCAATTAATTTCTGTAGTCTCCGGAGATGCATTTGGAGAGCCAACTAATATCCGTCTAAATTTTACCCTTTCTAAAGATATTATATTAGAGGCGATAAAAAGGATTAATAATTTTACCAGTCAACTTCAAATAGTTAGTAAGGTATAACTCTATAATTAACATTATTTATTTCTGAAAAAAGCAATTATCCATTAAAGGAGTGAGATTGATGTCTAATATAAATTTTTGGGAGGATCATTTATTTGTCCTTATAACTCCAGATACAATTCAAAGGAATCTAGTTAAACAAATAATTGAAAAATTAAATGAAAATGGATTTGAGCCGGTTTATTATGAAATGGTAAAAGCTACTTCGCAGGATTTAGACAAGCTTTATGCAGTTCACATCGAGAAAAAATGGGATAGTTATAGATATCGCTTAATTGACATGCTGTTTTCTCTTGATATCTGCTTAGCATTAGTAGTTAAAGCTCAGGATAAAACAAATTGTTATGAACGATTAAAAAAACTTAAAGGAAATAATTCACCATGTAAGTCTCCAAAAGGAACTATTAGAAGAGATTTAAGAGGAATTAATAGTATAATGGGACTTTTGCATACATCAGATAATCCATATGAATCTGAATGGGAATCCTCAATATTTATAAAAGGCGATATAAAAGAAATTAGTAATCTATCACTCCTTTTAAAATCTATGAATTTCGGATTAGAAAAAGGTGATTATCTTCAAGTTCTCAACAGATTAAGAATGCAGCTATTATTATACATACTAAATAAAGCTGAAGGTAAAATAAGAGATAAATTAACTGATTATTTGATAAGTTATAAACCTTTATACGGAAACGAATTTAATCAAGTGATTTGTTCATTAGAGTTAAAGGATGATGAATTAAGTGAATTTATTTGCTTTAATTTTAACGAAGTTAATAAAGCCTATGAAGGGAATCTATTAGAAAAAAAAATAGTAAAATATGATGCAAATTTAGATGAATGGGAACGTTTAGTATTAATTTCTTCCATGTATTTTGAACCAACAGTAGAAGGATAGATAACTAAGTTTACACAATTTATTTTAGATGATCCACTTTTTAGTTCTTGAGTTTTAAAAATAGGTAGGTGAATAAAATGACTATTGCGATTTTAAATAAGAGAAATCAGAAAAGATGTCCTTATGAGACTTGGTTAAAGGACATAAAAGAGGACATTGTTTTATTTACTAAAAGTGAAGTGAGCGAAGAGTTTGAAAAATTGAATTATCTACATATAGAAAAATTCGATAATTATACTAAGGATGTTTATGTAGAAAAAAGGTTAATTGAGTTAAATAATAAATTAAATTTTAGAGCAATTATCTCACTATCAGAAAGTGACATTTTGAGAGCTGCAAAATTAAGAGAGATGTTAGGTATAGAAGGACAATCATATTTCAGTGCAGAGTCGTTTAGAAATAAAATATTAATGAAGCAGATCGCGCAGCAATATAAAATTAAAACTCCTGAATTTCAAGCAATTGATTCAAATAAGACTATTTATCGTTTTGTTAAAGAACACGGCTTTCCGGTCGTTATTAAGCCAATATACGGTTCTGGTTCAGAGAATACATTTGTTATAAAAGATAAAAAAGAATTAGAATTGTTCATATCAGATTCCAGTTTAGATTATGATACTCTTCAGATTGAAACATTCATAGATGGTGAGATGTATCATGTTGACGGCTTAGTAGTTAATGGAACTGTTAAATTTTCTTGTGTATCCAAATATCACATAGGTTGCCTAGGTTTTAAAGATGGTAAATCAACTAGTAGTTATATTTTGGATGAAAACAATCCACTTGCAGTTCGGTTAAATAAACAAGTATTAAGGTTATTAGAGGCTTTACCGACACCAAGAAATACATCATTTCATGCGGAGCTTTTTCATACTATCCAAGATGAAATTGTTTTATGTGAAATAGCTAGTAGAACTGGCGGAGGGAAAATAGATGATGTAATACATGAAGTTTATGGAGTTAACTTGAGCAAACTATCAGTTCAATGTCAGGCTGGTCTTAATATTGAGGTGGATAATCAAAAAAAATCCGATAAACTTTATGGATTTATTTTAACACCTCCTAGAAAGGCGAGATTTGTTGGGATTAAAGCTGAAGTCCTTTTTGATTGGATAGTAGACTTTAAATTATTAGCTAAGGAAGGAAATTCATATGAGGAACCCAAAGATAGTGCAGATTTTATAGCTACAACAATATTAAATGGAAATACAGAGGAAGATATCAAAAACAAATTAGATAAATTTAATAATTGGTTGCAGGACAATTTGATTTGGGAGAATTAAGTAGTATTAAGGAGGAAAGTATGGCGATATTTATTATAAACAGATCAAAAAACCCAGAAAAATATCCATACTATACTTGGTTAGAAGATGTAAAGGAAGATATGTACCTTTTAACAAGAGAAGAAGCTGTAGAACAATATGGCTCTTATTATCCGAATATAATAGGCTTCGATAACTTTATCAATAGCGATTTACTATATTATTACATTGAAAAAAACATTAATACTACCAAAACAAACTATCTAGTATCCATTCATGAATATGACCTTATTAAAGCTGGATATGTGAGAGAAAGGTACAATATTCTTGGACAAGATAGTACGAGTGCAATTGCATTTAGGAATAAAGTAAAAATGAAAGATATATTAAAAGGGATAGTAAAACTCCCTGATTATTTAAAAATTAAACACATATATGAATTAATAGATTTTATAAAAAAATTTGATTATCCAGTGGTTATTAAACCTATCGATATGGCTGCTTCTATTGATGTTTCTATTATTAACAATGAAAACGACTTAAAAGTATTACTTAATAAAGGGATAAAACAAAATTGGGAAATTGAAAAATTTATTAGTGAAAATATGTATCATGTAGATGGATTATACAGAGATGGAAAACTCCTCTTGTGTCGTTCATCTAGGTATATTAATAATGGTGTGTCTTATCAAAGTAATAAATTTCTAGGTTCTGTTATGTTAAATAAAAATAATGCTAATCAAAAAAGATTAGAAAAAACAGTAAGGGATATATTAGTGAGGTTACCAACACCAATAAGTACTATTGCTTTTCATGCTGAGTTTTTTATTACAAATGAAAATGAAATTGTTTTTTGTGAAATAGCAAGTCGAGTAGGAGGAGCTAAGGTCGAAACAGTTATGGAATATGCAACTGGCGTTAATCTAACGAGAGAATGGGTTCGTGGTCAATGCGGAATTAACTCCCATAATTATTCTGATTTGGGCAAACAAGGAGGATGGATATTAATACCTCCTCAAAACGGAAAGTTAGTCGATATAAATACTAATTTCCCCTATAAAGATCAGGTAATTAGCTTTGAAATTAATAAGGATTTAATTGGTAAAGAATTCAATGGTGCAAACTCTAGTGTAGATAAAATTGCTGCTGTGGCTGTAAAAGGAGAAAGTGAAGAAGAAATAGAGGCATTGATCTGGAATATAAATAATTGGTTTATCAAAAATACTGAATGGCTTAAGTAATATTAATAAAGAATAATTGATAAATTGGAATAAAAAAAGAGGATTGACAATTTTTTTAGAGTTAAATAGATATTGTCAATCCTAAATTTATGTTTAGTTTATATAAGCTCTTTATACATTATAATATGAAGACCGATAGGAGGATAATCAAAAACTTCACCATACGATCTAAAACCTAATTTTTTATAATATTCTTGCACTGAGACTCTTCCTTTACACCATAAAAAATCAAAACCATGTTCCTTTATAATATTTTCTGCAAAGCTTACAATCGACCTTCCAGCACCTAATTTTCGAAACTCCTTAAGAGTTGCCATTTGTCTTAAGCGATATTGTTTTTCATTAAAAAAATTAGGATTCTTATCAATAATAAAGGATGCGACACTTATTAGCCTTTCTTGATAAAATGCCCCAATATGAAATGAATTTTCTGCATGATCTGTATTATACATTGAATCCTCAACTGGTTGTAGTGGTCGTAGAACAGTATGCCTAATATTGTAAGTCAATTCTGGTTCGATGTTTCTTATCTCTAGCATATTTTTCCTCCTATGCAACCAAATTATTTTTCTAAATATATATTTCTATTAATATATTTATTATCCTTCTTCATTCTAAAAAAGAAAAATCTTTATTCAAAAGAAGGAACATCAAATATATTGTCGACATTGGTAATATATACAATTCCCCAGATTGTTTTGTAATTTATAAACTTTACTTAAGCAATTTTAAAAATTATTAGGCTATTTTAAGGTGACTATAGATATCTTGTATTGATTGTTTTTCTTGGCTGCTTTGTAGATATATATATTTATACACATTTATTTCAAGAAAATCAGCAAGAAGTAGCTGATTTATTTGATAATAAGTTCTTTAGCGATTAAGTTCATTAGAAGAATATTAGAAAAAAATTAGAAGAGGGCAAAAAAATAGAAAGGGGGCTGTCGGGAAATAGTTATATAAAAAAGTCAGTATGACTCATCACTGTAAGAATTATACTGATTTTTAATTAAAAATAAAATTTATTTAAAAAAAGAAAAAAAGATGGTCAAAAATAACCATCTTCTTCCCGTTACATTGTATAATGTAATTACCATGAATAATATCTATTATAATGAATTTTTTGAGAAAGGGCAACAGGTAATTAACTTTAATCTGTATCAAATAGGATTACCAGCCACCGACCCAGTCTATTCCCTTAAAAAAATACTGGAGGATTTAAATTTTTCTAGCTTGACTGCTAGATATTCTAATAAGGGGAGAAAAGGCTATAATCCTATTATGATGTTTGCTGTTT